>DATJKV010000290.1:0-7470 GCA_035491155.1 Magnetospirillum sp.
GCTGGACACTTCGCCCGATCACTATCCCGGCGTCGAGTTCGCTGGCGAGACCGGCAACGAGTTGCAGGTGGTCATTCCCGGCCCGGTGGGCACCGACGTGCGTCTGCGGGTGTTCTGGTTGCCGCCGGGGGGGAAGCGCTAGGGTCAAAACCCAATTAATCCATCGCCAGCGCCGTGGCAAAACTGCCCGCCCGGCAGGAAGAGGGCGCAGCGCGATGCCCCGAAGGGTTGGCGTTCCAAGGCGCCCTGGTTCGTTGCCTCACTCGGCGATGCAGCCAGCATCGCCGTCGCGATGCGTCTGCCATGGCGCTCTTGGAACGCCAACGCTGGCGATGGATTAATTGGGTTTTGACCCTAGGCCAGCGCTCGCTCGAACGCCCGTAGCGCCACGGTCAGGTCGCCCTCGGAATGGGCCGCCGAGATGCTGATGCGCCCCTCACAGTAAACACCGTGCTCTCGCAGGGCGGTGAATAAGCTTTCGGGCGCCTCGACCACGTCGCCCACCAGCCGGTCGCTCATCAATCCCCCGATGTCGGCCAGCAACTTGGCCTTGCGGGCGCGCAAGCCATCGGCGGCGCCCTTCAATTTACGCAGTACGACCGTGGCCGCGGCCACCGCCAGCAGATCGGGTTCGGCGGCGGAAGCATGAGGCATGTCCTCGGCGGGGCCGATCAGGGCGGCAATGGACAGGCCGTTGCCCAATTCCTCGCCCACCAGGATCAGCTCTTCGCTGTCGGTGGCGTCCAGCAGCGCCACGCGCTTGGCCTCCGGGGCCAGCCGCAACGCCTCGCTGGACGAGGCGAACAGGCGCAGCGCCTCGGCGTTGGGGAACCAGTCGCGCAAGGCGTCGGCCAGGTCCAGCTCGGCAGCGGTGGCGCCGGCTAGGCGCAGACCGCTGCCAATGCGGGCGCGTAGGGTGGCGTCCACCTCGGCGTCTTGGTGGCCCAGAACCACCGTTCCCCCGCCGCAATCCAAATCCACATAGGGCGTGCCGTCCACGTCCCAGACCCGGCTGCCATAGCCATGGCTCAGCACCACGGCGCCATCGCCGCCCAGCAGTTCGGCAGAGCGCGCGGTGCCGCGGTTGGGGGTGGTCTCCACCACCAGGCTCTTGGCGATGGCGGCGTTGCGGACGATGCCGGCGTTGATCTCGCGTAAGGAAGGTTCGGCCTCGACGATGGCCAGCACCTCGGTCCAGGCGGGCGGGCGCGAGGTGTCGGGCAGGCGGCGAACCAGCTCGCGCAGCAGGGTCAGGTCGCGCTCTTCGTCCAAGGTCCAGCGCTCGTGGCCCACGCCCGGTACCGGGCAGGGCAGGCCCATCTGCGGGAAACGGTGGCGGTGGTCGCGGATGAACGGGGTGACGTGCTCGCGCTCGTAGGCGCGCGCCGCCTCGCGGCCGGCGGTTTCCAGCGTCTCACGGGTCATCAGCTCGCAGGACAGGCCATCGGGCCAAGTGGGCGGGCTGAGGTTGCTGGCATAAGCCAGGCGCTCGCGCAGGAACAGCGCCACCACGTCGCCGCACACGTGCGGGTCCAGCAGCGGGCAGTCGGCGGTCAGCCGCATGACCACGTCGGCGTTCTCGGCACGGGCCGCCACCAGATAGCGGCCCAGCACGTCATCCAGCGGGCCGCGATGGCAGGCGACATCGTGTTCGGCGCACCACGCGACGATGGCATCGTCGCTCGCATCCTCGCTGGTGGCGACCACGGCGGCGTCCACCCCGGGGATGGCACGGGCGGCGCGGACCACCCATTCCAGGGCTGTACGCTCGTCCAGCGTCTTCAGCACCTTGCCGGGCAAGCGCGACGACGACATGCGGGCCTGGATGATGGCGACGATTCTCATGGCAGCAGGGCCTTCAGTTCAGCGACGACGCGGGCCACGTCATCCTCGTCCATGCCGACGAATAGCGGCAGGGTCAGGCAGGCATCGTAATAGGCATCGGCACCGGGCAGCGGGAGGTCGCCGTAGCGGCTCCGGTAATAGGGTTGGCGGCTGACCGGCAGGTAATGCACCTGGGTGCCGATGCCGCGTTCGCGCAAAGCCTGAGCTACCGCCTTGCGGCTCTTGCCGATGGTGGCGAAGTCCATGTGCACCACATAGATGTGCCAGGCGGGCGTGCTCCACGGCGTGCGCGCCAGGGGGCGCACCAGCGGCGCCAGCGGGGCCAGCGCGGCGTCGTAGGCGGCTACCAGCCGATTGCGGGCGGCCAGGAAGCGGTCCAGCTTGGACAATTGGCTGAGACCGAGCGCGCAGGCGATGTCGCTGGCGCGGTAATTCAGCCCCACCTGATGCATCTCGTAGTACCAGGGATTGGGCTGGCCGTCGGCGTCGAAGGCTTGCGCCTTGTCCAGGAACTCGGCGGGCTCGCGGGTCATTCCATGCCCGCGCAAGCCGACCAGCCGTTTGGCCAAAGCGGGGTCGCGGCAAGTGACAGCGCCGCCCTCGCCCATGGCGATGGTCTTGACCGGGTGGAACGAGAACACCGCCATGTCCGAGAGGGCGCAGGCGCCGGCAGCGTGGCCGTTCTGGGTGCTGCCCAGGGCATGGCAGCAATCCTCGACGATGGCGAGGTCGTGGCGGCGGGCCACCGCCGACAGCGCCTCCATGTCGACGCACTGGCCGTTGAGGTGGACCGGGAACACGGCGCGGGGGCGCAATGTGCCCATGCGCTTCAGGGCGTCTTCCAGGTGGCCGGCATTCATCAAGCCGGTGGCCGGGTCCACGTCGGCGAACACCACCTCGCCGCCGGCCAGCCGGATGGCGTTGGCGGTGGCAAGGAAGGTCAGGGTGGGCACCACCACGCCGTCGCCGGGGCCAATGTCCAGCGCCAGCGCGGCCATGTGCAGGGCGGCGGTGCCGTTGGCGCACACCACCGCATGGGGGGCCTGGGTGCGCTCGGCCAGCGCGGCCTCGAATTGCTGCACCGCCGGGCCGGTGGTCAAATAGTCGCCGCGCAGCACGGCGGCGACGGCGGCGACGTCGTCCTCGTCGATGGACTGGCGGCCATAAGGAAGGAAGCGGGATTGGTCGCTCATGACGGTATCCGTTCGAATTGTCGTGCGGCAACCCGCTCAATAAGGTCCAGCATGCGGTCGGCGGCGTTATGCATAACGGCCTCCGTAGCGGGATCGAGCTGATGCGGCCTCGACAGGCCGGCCAGGAAATCAGACAGGAACGGAGTCACCTGGCCGAATTCCAGAGCCGGCGGGCATAGGCGGTCGACCATGGGATTGCACGGCCATGTGCGGTTGGGCTGCAGCGATAGCGCCGGGATGCCGGCCAGCGCCGCCTCAACCAGTACCATGGAGGTCATGCCGATGACGCCGTCCACTTCCGGCAACACCTCGACGGTGGGGCGGGTGGCGACCGTGGCGCCGCAGGTCTGCGCCAACACAGCCAAGCGGGCGCGATCATCGCGAGGATGGGGGCAGATGACCAACTCCACGTCGGTCGGCCACGCCTCGGCCAAGGCTGCGAAGACCTGGTATTGGTCGAAGCCGCGCACGTTGTTGGGCCAATCCTCGGCCACCGGCTCCGAGATCCAGGCTAGCCGGGTGCCTTGGTGCGGCGTGCGTGCCGCCTTGAGGCTGGCGACCACCAGTTCCAGGTGCGGTTGTCCTACCGCTTCCACCCGAGTGTCGGCCGGAGCGATGGCGCGCAGCTCCTCGGCCAGCAGGGCATCGGGCACCGCCACCACGTCGGGCCAGCTCTCGCCGCCCGCCACCATGCGGAAGCGCAAGGCTGGATTGGTCCACGCGTCCACCACGCCGATGCTGGGGATGCCCCGGGCTTTGGCCTCGCGCCAGAGCAGGCGTTCGTAGTCGGGGAAGCCGGTGCCGGTGACAACAACGTCCAAGCGTTCGGGAAGGCCGGGCGTGTCGGGCGTTTGCCACAGCTTGGCGGCAGTGCCGATGGGGCGCAGCACCAATTCGTGGTCGCGGGCGCGGGCGGGCGCCATTAGGCAGGCCAGCATGTTGGCCCCGCCCGGATTGTCAGCGGCGAAGACGATGATCATGGCTGCTGGCGTTCCCATGCCTTCAGTGCCTCGATATTCTCGGCCACCTTGTGGAAGGCGTTGGCCACGTCGTCCAAATCCTGCCGGCTCATGGGCGGGCGGATGAATTCGTGGGTCAGCACGTCGTGGAAATGGGCCTTCTCGGTCTCGGGGCACAGGCCGGGGGCATAGTCGGGCTTGCCCTCGTAATGGGGGCAGGCGAACGGGCAGCCCTTGCCACCATAGGCGATCTGCTGCTGGTACATGGGCTGGAGATAGAGCGGGCGCACGTAGCCCTCGCCCAGCAGCACGCCCTCATGCTCGCGCAGCTCGAACGGGGCCAGTTCGGCCTTCACCGCCTTGGCGAAGGTGGAGCGCTTGATCCCGCCCTTGGCGGCATCCCAGCGCATGGCGTGCAGGTAGTAGACGTGTTCGACCTCGGCCGGCACGTGCGGCAGCGATAGGCCGGGAATGCCGGCGAGCCTGCTCTCCAGATAGGCCACGTTGGCCTTGCGGCTGGCGATCAGGCTGGGGCCCTTCTTCAACTGCTCGCGGCCGATGGCGGCTTCGATCTCGCCCAGGCGGAAGTTGAAGCCCAGGATGCCGGCGATGTCGGTGACGCCCTTGGCCGCCACCACGTTTTCACCGTGGTTGCGGATCAACTGCAGACGCTCGGCCAGACGGTCGTCGTTGGTGGTGACCACGCCGCCTTCGCCGGTATGGATGTGCTTGTGGTAGTTCAGGCTGAACACGCCCATGTGGCCCAGCGTGCCCACCGGGCGGCCCCGATAGGTGGCGAAGGGCGCCTGGGCGCAGTCCTCGATGACGATCAGATTGTGCTTCGCCGCCAGCTCCATGATCGGATCCATGTCGGCGGGCTGGCCGAAGATGTGCACCACCACGACGGCCTTGGTGCGCGGGGTGATGCGCGGCGCGATGGTTTCGGTCGACAGGCAATAGCTCACCGGGTCGATGTCGGCGAACACCGGCACGGCGTTGAAGATGATGGGCGCGATGGCCGAGGCGGTCATGGTGTAGGGCGAGACGATCACCTCGTCGCCCGGTCCCACTCCGGCGGCGCCGATGGCGGCGAAGAGCCCAGAGGTGTTGGAGTTCACGCTGATCGCGTGCTTAGCCTGGTGGGACTGGGCCCACTCGGCCTCGAACGCCTGCACCTCGGGGCCACCGAAGAAGTCGGGGTGCCAGACGCCGAGGAAGCGGGACAGCACGCCCGACTTGATGACACGGGTGGCTGCGGCTTCCTCCTCCTTGCCCATGGTGCGGTAGGCGGGGAAGGGGCGGGAGCGGAGAGGGTTTCCGCCCAGAAGGGCAAGCTGGCTCATGCGGTCAAGGCTCCCTGCTGGCGCGCCATGGCGATCAGGCGGGTGCAGACGGCCTGGGCGGCCAATGCGCTCTCGCCGGTGCTGGCCAGGGGCGCGCCGGTTTGCAGATGGCGGTGGACGGCCTCGGCCACCTGGGCGAAGGCCTGGTCGAACTGGGTGGGTTCGGCTTCCGCCGGTGACAGCACGCGGTAGCCGGTGAACACCGGCGAATCCACCACATGCTGACGGCTGATGACGAAGCCGGAATCCAGCAGGTGCACCCGCTGGTACTCGAACATCAGGTCCAGTTCGAAGATTGTGAAGGCGTTGCGGTCCAGCCCGTGCAGGTGCACCGGTGCGCCCGAGGCGGTGGTCAGGGTGCAGTCCAGGGTGGGGTCGTCGGAATGATAGTCCACCAGCGCGCGGTGCACCGATTCGGGCTCCAGCGGTCCTGCCAAGTGCTGGAGCAAATCCACCATGTGCGAGCCGTTGTTGAGCATGCCCTTGGTGTAATAACCCACCGCCGCCTGCAACGTTCCCAGTTGTCCGGAGGCGATGTCGTGCTTCAGCGCGGTCATGGCGGGGTCGAAGCGGCGTAAATAATTGACGGCGAGGGCTCTGCCGCGCTCGGCATAGGCGGCGACCAGCCGGGCGGCCCCGGCGGTATCCTCGGTCAGCGGCTTCTCGGCCAACACCACGGCCACATCCATGTCCAGCAGGCGGGCAAGTATCTCGGCATGGGTGGCGGTGGGGCCGCAGACGCAAGCGACGGCGAAGCGCCGGTGTGCCACTTCGTCCAGGGAGGCAAAGCCTTCGGGGATGCCCCACGCGGCCATGAAGGCGGCGCGCCGGTCCGCGTCGGGCTCGACGCAGGCGGTTGGGCGGAAACCGGGGTGGCGCGAGAAGGCCTTGGCGTGGGTGCGGATGACGCCGTCGTCGCGTCCCTCGTCATAGCCGCCGGCGATGGCGCCGCAGCCGATGATGAGGACGTCGTTCATTCCCTCGCCGCCAGGTATTCGTCGCGCAGGATGGACAGGCGGATGGCGTCGTAGTAACGGCCGTTGCGGAAGATCTCGGCGCGCAGGGTTCCTTCCCTGGTCATGCCCGCCTTCTCGTAGCAGCACACGCCGGCCACGTTGTCGGCGTTCACGCCCAGCCACACCTTGTTCAGATTCAGCCGCTCGAAGCCGTAGGCGATCACCATGCGGGTGGCTTCGGTGCCCCAGCCCTTGCCGCGGCCGTAATCCTCGCCGATGAGGATGCGCAGCTCGGCGTGGCGCGGCACCCAGTTCAGCGCGTACAGGCCCACATGACCCACCAGATCGCCGGTTTCGCGGGCGCGGATGCCGAACAGGATGGCGCCCTCAGCCATCAGCCCGTCATACATCTGCACTGTTTGGTCGCGGGTCGTCGGGCGGTTGCCGGTGACCATGAAATGGGTGGCGTCGCCGTCATTAGCCCAGCGCACCATGCATTCCGCCCAGTCGTCGCGCGACAGCGGCTCCAGGTCGACGGCCTTGCCGGCCATATACGCCAGGGCGCTCATTGGTGGGCCTTCCTGTCCCGCTCGGGGACTTCGGAAAAGCTGTGGGTGACGGTGGTGTGGCAATGCATGGCGTTGATCCGCCCGATCTCAGGATGCGTCTTCAGCAGGTCCAGCACCTCGTCCATGCCGAACACCCGGTCGGGGCGGTCCAGGTGGGCGAAGACCTGGCGCACGAATTCCATGTCCTCGGGGAAGTCCACCGTCCAGCGCATGTGGGTGAGATCGGCCGAATGGGGCACGTTGACCACCCGGTAGGCGCCGGGGGGCTCGTGGAAGTTCAGGGTGAACCATTCGCGCTTCAATCCCGGCTCGGCCTCGCGCCAGATGCGGGCCAGGGCGGCCAGGCTCATCACCTCGGTGTCGAGGCCGTGGGGGAAGGTGGAGGGCTTGTTGTTGGTGACCAGATCGACGCCGGGGGTCTGCTGGAACCTTTCCACCAGCCGGTCCACCACGCCGGGGTCCACCAGCGGGCAATCGGCGGTGATGCGGACGATGACCTCGCCGCCGAAGGCCTGGGCGGTCTGGTAGAAACGGTCGGCCAGATCGGTTTCGCTGCCGGCAAAGGCACGCACCCCGGCCTCTTTGGCGAGGTCCAGGAGGGGGCG
>DATJKV010000291.1:0-4815 GCA_035491155.1 Magnetospirillum sp.
GCACGGGATTGAACTTGTGCAGCGGCTTGAACTTGCCCCACGGGTCCCACCAGGCTTCGGCCATGGCGGTGAAGCGGGCCACCTCATCCTGCGAGGCGGTCCCTTCACGCTCCCGGATTCGGGCGGGAGGAATGCGCTTGGGCGCGTTCGAATTCGACATCAGGTGCTCCTACTGGCGCGGCTCCTCCGAAGGGGTAGCCGCACTTGCTTCCGCGTTGGCGACAGAGTATGAAGAGGCGCCCTTCGGGCGGCAACCAGGCAAACAAAAGATTTCTGGAACCGACCATAGGCGCAAAACCTTAAGGATTGCGCCTGGTCCAAAAGGATTTTCTCATGGCCCGCATCGTCATGAAATTCGGCGGAACCTCCGTCGGCGACGTCGACCGTATCAAGAATGTGGCCAAGCGCGTCAAACGTGAGGTCGAGGCCGGCAACCAGGTCGCCGTGGTGGTGTCCGCCATGTCCGGCGTGACCAACCAGCTGGTCGATTGGTGCAAGCAGATGGCGCCGTTGCACGACGCCCGCGAATACGACCAGGTGGTGGCGACCGGCGAGCAAGTGACCACTGGCCTGCTGGCCATCGGCCTGCAAGAACTGGGCCTGGACGCCCGTTCTTGGTGCGGCTGGCAGCTTCCCATCCATACCGACGGCGTGCATGGCAAGGCCCGTATCATGTCCATCGATACGGAAGAGATGGTGCGTCGTATGGAGAAAGGCCAGGTCGCGGTGGTGGCAGGCTTCCAGGGATTGGGGCCGGACCATCGGATCAGTACGCTGGGCCGTGGTGGTTCGGATACCTCGGCGGTGGCGCTGGCGGCGGCCCTTTCGGCTGACCGCTGTGACATCTATACCGATGTTGATGGCGTCTACACCACTGATCCCCGTATCGTGAAGACGGCCAAGAAGCTTGATAAGATCACCTACGAGGAAATGCTGGAGCTGGCCTCGGTTGGCGCCAAGGTGCTGCAGACCCGCTCGGTCGAGATGGCCATGAAGCACCGTGTGCGCGTCCAAGTGCTGTCCAGCTTCGAGGACAAGCCCGGTACTCTCGTTTGCGATGAGGATGAGATCGTGGAAAAGGAATTGGTGAGCGGCATCGCCTACAGCCGCGACGAAGCGAAGGTCACCCTGATCAAGGTGCCGGATCGTCCGGGCGTCGCCGCGTCGATCTTCGGCCCGCTGGCGGACGCCGCCATCAACGTCGACATGATCGTCCAGAACGTGTCGGAAGACGGCAAGTCCACCGACCTGACCTTCACCGTCGGCAAGACAGACCTGGACCGCGCCAAGAAGGTGATCGAGGACGCCAGGCTGGGCTATGAGCGCCTAGTGGCCGACGCCGACGTGGTCAAGGTCTCGGTCATCGGCGTGGGCATGCGCAGCCATGCCGGCATTGCCCAGAAGATGTTCCAGACTCTGGCGGGCGAGGGCATTAACATCCAGGTGATCTCGACCTCGGAAATCAAGATCTCGGTCTTGATCGAGGAAAAGTACACCGAGCTGGCGCTGCGGGCCCTGCACACCGCCTACGGCCTGGACGCCGCTTAAAGGTAATCAACCTGGGGGAGAGGAATGGCCTTTCCGCGCGAACGCCTTGACCAGCTGTGGCGGCGCGGCCGCGAATTCCTTGGCACGGATGTCGCCATCATGGGCGGCGCCATGTCGTGGATTTCCGAGCGCCACCTGGTCGCCGCCATTTCCAACGCCGGAGGCTTCGGCGTCATCGCCTGCGGGTCGATGACGCCTGACCGCCTGGCCGAGGAAATCGCAGCCACCCAGGACCTGACGGCGAAGCCCTTCGGCGTCAACCTGATCACCATGCACCCCGAGCTGGACAAGCTCATCGACGTGTGCGGCGAACTGTCCGTCAGCCACATCGTGCTGGCCGGCGGCCTGCCGTCCTCCGCCGCCATCAAGCGCGCCAAGGACACCGGCGCCAAGGTGGTGTGCTTCGCCCCCGCTTTGGTTCTGGCCAAGAAGCTGGTGCGCTCGGGCGTCGACGCCCTGGTCATCGAGGGCACCGAGGCCGGCGGCCACATCGGCCCCGTCGCCACCAGCGTCCTGGCCCAGGAAATCCTGCCCGAAATCGCCGCCCAGGTGCCGGTCTTCGTGGCCGGCGGCATCGGCCGCGGCGAGGCCATCGTCAGCTATCTGGAAATGGGCGCCGCCGGCGTGCAACTGGGCACCCGCTTCGTCTGCGCCAGCGAGTGCATCGCCCATCCGAAGTTCAAGCAGGCCTTCATCAGGGCTGCCGCCCGCGACGCCATCCCGACCACCCAGGTCGACCCGGCCTTCCCGGTCATCCCGGTGCGCGCGCTGGCCAACGATGGCACCAAGCGCTTCGTCGATTTCCAGCACGAAGTCATCCGCCGCTATCGCGCCGGCGAGCTGGAACAGAAGGAAGCCCAGCTGGAGATCGAGCACTTCTGGGCCGGCGCGCTGAAGCGCGCGGTGATCGACGGCGACGTGGAGAACGGCTCGCTCATGGCCGGCCAGAGCGTCGGCATGGTCACCCGGGAACAGCCCTGCGCCGACATCCTGGCCGAGCTGGTCGAGCAGGCAATGACCGCCCTGGCCCAGCGCCAGCCGGCGGCGGAACAGGTGGCGTGATGCAGGCGGCGGCGCCTTCGGTCTCGCGCCGCCTGCTGGCACGGCTGCGCGACGTCATGGCCGGCGGCGGCGGCGCAGAGGAGCGCCTGGACAAGGTGGTCACCCTCATCGCCGCCGACATGGTGGCCGAGGTGTGCTCGTGCTACGTCATGCGCGCCGGCGAAGTGCTGGAGCTGTTCGCCACCGAAGGCCTGAAGAAGTCCGCCGTCCACAAGACCCGCCTGCGGGTGGGCGAAGGCCTGGTGGGCGACATTGCCGCCCACGCCCGGCCGCTGGCCCTCGCCGACGCCCAGTCGCACCCCATGTTCGCCTACCGCCCGGAAACGGGCGAAGAGATCTTCCACTCGCTGATGGGCGTGCCCATCATTCGCGGCGGCCGCGTCATCGGCGTGCTGGTGGTGCAGAACCGCACCATGCGCCACTACACCGACGAGGAGATCGAGACCCTCGAAACCGTCGCCATGGTGTTGGCCGAGCTGGTGGCCTCGGGCGAGTTGGTCAACCGCGAGGAACTGGTTCCGGTCGATGGCAACGCGCTGCTGCCGCTGCGCATCGAGGGCATCAAGCTGAATGCCGGCGTCGGCGTCGGCGTCGCCATGCTGCACCAGCCGCGCATCACCATCCGCCGCCTGGTGGCCGAAGACCCCGAAGCCGAGCTTGAACGCCTGCGCTCGGCTCTGGCCAGCATCAAGAACGCCCTGGACGAACTGTTCTCGCGCCCCGAGATGCGCGACGGCGAGCACCGCGACGTGCTCGAAACCTACCGCATGTTCACCGAGGACAAGGGCTGGCTGGGCAAGATCGGCGAGGCCATCCGCTCGGGCCTCACCGCCGAAGCCGCCGTGCAGAAGGTGCACGACGACATGCGCGCGCGCATGAGCCAGATCAGCGATCCTTACCTGCGCGAGCGCCTGCACGATTTCGAGGATCTGGCCAACCGCCTGCTGCAGCACCTGTCCGGTGAGGACGCGCCCCAGCGCGGCGAACTGCCCCAGGACGCCATCCTGATCGCGCGGACCATGGGTCCCATGGACCTGTTCGACTACGACCCCAAGCGGCTGCGCGGCCTGGTGCTGGAAGAGGGCTCGCCCACCATGCACGTGGCCATCGTCGCCCGCGCGCTGGACATCCCGGTGGTGGGGCGCGCCAAGGAAGTGCTGGACAAGGTCGAGGCGCTGGACCCGGTCATCGTCGACGGCGACAACGGCCAGGTGTTCGTGCGCCCCAGCGACGACATCCGCGACATCTTCTCCGACGCCATCAACCAGCGCCAGGTGCGCGCGGCCCATTACGCCAAGCTAAGGGACCTGCCGGCGCTCACCCGTGACGGTGTCTCGGTCAAGCTGATGATGAATGCCGGCCTGCTGCTGGATATGAGCCATCTGCACGATTCGGGCGCCGACGGCATCGGCCTGTACCGCACCGAGCTGCCGTTCATGGCCCGCTCGGCGCTGCCCGACGTGGCGGCGCAGACCATCCTCTACCGCAAGATTCTGGATCAGGCGGCCGGCAAGCCGGTCACCTTCCGCTCGCTGGACGTGGGCGGCGACAAGGTGCTGCCCTACTGGAATCCCTACGACGAGGACAACCCGGCGCTGGGCTGGCGCTCGATCCGCATCACGCTGGATCGCCCGGCGGTGCTGCGCCACCAGCTGCGCGCCCTGTTGCGGGCGGCGGTGGGACGCGAGCTGCGCATCATGTTCCCCATGATCGCCGAGGTGGCCGAGCTGGTGCAGGCGCGCGAGATCCTGAACCTGGAGATCGAGCGCGAGAGGGCCGCCGGCCGGCCGCTGCCAGACCGCGTGCAGGTGGGCACCATGCTGGAGGTGCCGGCGCTGGCCTTCCAGATGGAAGCGCTGCTGCCGCTGGTGGATTTCGTCTCCATCGGCTCCAACGACATGACCCAGTTCCTCTACGCGGTGGACCGGGGCAATCCGCGCATCTCCGAGCGCTACGACCCGCTGGCACCGGGCATGCTGACCTTCATCCGCTACGTGGCCGGCAAGTGCGAGGCCGCCGGTGTGCCCCTGTCGGTGTGCGGCGAAATGGCCGGGCGCCCGCTGGAGGCCATGGCGCTGATCGCTTGCGGCGTGCGCATCCTGTCGGTGGCCTCGCCGGCCATCGGCCCGGTCAAGACCATGATCCGCACCCTGGCGGTCGGCCCGCTAAAGAATTATCTGGACGGATTGCTGAAGTCACCCGACC
>DATJKV010000292.1:0-2352 GCA_035491155.1 Magnetospirillum sp.
GTCATCGTCGCCAGCAGGCGTTCGATTTCGGAATAACTGGCCCAGGCGAGCAGACCCGCCAGCAGGGTCATGGCCGCCACGGTGCCGACGGCCACCAGCAGCTTGGCGCGGATGCCGAAACGCCACCGACGATACGCAGCCGGCGCTGCGGATCGCGGCTGATAGGATTGATTCAACGCTCCGGCCCCCCTCCGGCGAGTTGCGTTGTTGTGACGTTACTATGCCGGATAGGCGAGATGCCCACAATGAGGGAAGGCCATACCCATTGGGCTGGGCTTTTTGCCAGTGTGGTGATTCTGAAACTCGCACCACTTTGCGAGTTTCAGAATCACCACACAATTCAATAAGTTAGCGGCCTGCTTATCCCCGAAATTCATCTATGAATTTCGGGGGCAGGACACTAGGATGCCGCCCCATGACGCGCAAGCCCGCCAAGACCCGCCAAGCCCTCCGCCCCAAGACACCTTCCGACGCGCTGAACGAAGCGCAACGTCTGGCCATGGCCCAGCGCCTGGACGAGGCCGAGGCGCTGCTGGGGCGCTTTCCCGACGACCCCGACTGCATCTATCGCCGCGCCACCGTGCTGATGACGCTGGAGCGCTGGGCCGAGGCCGAGCAGGGCTTTTCCCGCATCCTGGCGCTGGCGCCCAACCATTTCGACAGCGTCATGGGGCTGGCCGGCGCCCTGGTGGAGCAGGACCGCGCGCTGGAAGCCATCCCGCTGCTGGATGCCGCCGTGCGCACCCGCGCCGACAACCGCACCCGCTATTGCCGCGCCGTGGCACTGAGCGACGCCGGCCGCAACCAGGAAGCCGAACGCGATATCGCCGCCGCGCGCGGCATGCTGATCGAATGGCTGGAACAGCGCGACTTCGCCCCGGTCGAGGTCTACGTCCAGATCGCGCGGCGCTGCAATCTGCGCTGCACTATGTGCGGCCACGAGGTATGGCAGTCCAATTCCGGCTTCATGGAGCCCGAGCTGTTCGACCGCGTGCTGTCGGAATGCGCCGCCAACGGCGTCAAGCGCCTGCACGTGCTGTCCGGCCAGGGCGAACCGCTGCTGCACCCGCAGATCTTCGAGATGCTGGAGAAGGCGGTGGCCCAGGGGCTGGAGGTCGGCATCGTCACCAACGGCACCCCGCTGACGCCCGAGCGCTGCGAGCGGCTGGCCAAGCTGGGGCTGTCCTACATTCAGTTCTCCTTTGCCGGCTGGGACAAGGAGAGCTACGAGCGCACCTATGTGGGCGCCAAGTTCGAGAAGGTGATCGAGAACCTGAAGCGCATGGCCGACCTGATCAAGGGCGGCAAGACGAACTTCATGGTGAAGGCCGTGTGCTCGGGCGACAACTGGGCCGAAGTCCGCGACCGCACCCGTGACTTCCTGGCCGCCCACGGCGTCGACCGGGTCTTCACCGTCATCGCCAACAATTTCGGCGGCCACGTCCAGCACGGCACGTTCTACGAGCGCCACCAGGTGTGGTCGCTGAAGAACCTGGCCCATCAGCTGCGCATGCCGTGCCGCGTCTTCCTGAAGGCGGTGGGCGTGTTCTGCGACGGCACCGTCACCGCCTGCGGCTGCTATGATTCCAATGCCGAGCTGAAGATCGGCCACATCCAGGAAAGCTCGCTGGCGGACATCCGCAAGGGCGCCGAGTTCCGCCGCATCCTCGACGCCTTCCGCAATGGCGACCTCGCCCAAGTGGCCATGTGCGGCAAGTGCGACGATCCGTTCGGGTGAAATGAAAAGCCCTCTCCCGTGCGCGGGAGAGGGAGGGGCCCACGACGTGGGAGGGTGAGGGAGCCAAGAAGCACCTCGTCTCCGGCTCCCTCACCCGGCCTTCGGCCACCCTCTCCCGCAAGGCAGGAGAGGGTCGTGGCTGCTTACTTCACCGGATTTTCGAACGCCAGTTCATGGCGCGCGCGCCATTCCGGGCCGACGAAATTCACCATCACCGACTTGCGCACGCCGTTGATGCGGCGCGGCCGGAACGAGTGCCAGGTGTCGTTGCCGGGGATGAAGATGACACCGGAATTCAGGTGGAACGGCGCGGTCGTGACGAAGGTATCGGCATCGGCCAGGATGTCGGTGCCGCAGGGATCGCTGCCCTCGCCCACCGACAGGTAGCACAGCATGGTGAAGCGCTTGGCGCCGATGTCGGTGTGCGGCTCCAGCCAGAAGCCTTCGGTATCGCGGCAATATTCGATGCGCAGATAGGTGCCGACCAGCGAGATGCCGCAGGTTTCCTCGATCGCGGCCAGCGTGGCGGGCGCGGCCATGCCCTGGGCCAGGGCTTGCAACTCGGGGTATTGGGCCTGGCGCGCGGCGTCGGCGAACATGCGGGTGTTGTTGTT
>DATJKV010000293.1:0-5647 GCA_035491155.1 Magnetospirillum sp.
ATGATCGCCAAGCACACCCGTGCCGTGCTGGGAAAGATGGCGCAAGCCGCCCAGTAAGGCGTGGGGCATAGGGTAAGAGCGGAGCCCCCGGCCATCGGTTCGGGGGCTCCTTTTGTTTGGGTGTGCTCGGTGCCACATGAAAGACGAAGGTCCTGGCCATCATCTTCGTGTGGCCCGTCACGACGAAAACGGGCAAAGTGGGGCAGGATTGGGACGTGACCACAGGGAAGGGGAGATGGATGCGCAAGCTGAGACTGCACATCGGCAAACTCGCCATTGATGCCGAGCTGTTCGACACTCCGACCGCCGACGCGCTGTACGCCGCGGCGCCTTTCGAATCCCGTGCCACCACTTGGGGTGGCGAGGTTTATTTCACCGTTCCCGTGCGCACCGAGCGCGAACACGATGCCCGCGACGTGGTTCAGCCGGGTGAGCTGGCCTTCCGCGTGGAAGGTGAGGCGGTGGTGATCGGGTATGGCCCGACGCCCAATTCCTCCGGCGATGAGATTCGACTGGCCATGCCCGCCAATGTGTGGGGCATCACCACGCACGACGTGCGGCAGCTGCAGGACGTGGAAGCGGGTGAGCTGATCCGGGTCGAAGCGCTGGTAGACAGCGCGGTCTGAAGCCCATGCGCAGCGTCATCGTCCTGGGTGCCGGCAAGATCGGCATCGCCATCGCCACCCAACTGGCCCGCAGCGGCGACTATCGGGTCACCCTGGCCGACATGGACGGCGAGGCGCTGGGGCGCCGCGCGCCGCCGGACGTGGCGACCGCCACCGCCGACGTCAGCGATCCCTTCGCGTTGCGCGGTCTGCTGTCCGGCCATGACGTGGTGGCGGCGGCATTGCCCTATTACCTGAACCTTCAGGTGGCCGAAGCGGCCCGCGCCGAGGGCGTGCATTATTTCGACCTGACCGAAGACGTAGCCACGGCGCGCGCCATCCGCGCCTTGGCGGACGGCGCCGACACCGTGGTCGTGCCCCAATGTGGCTTGGCGCCCGGCTTCGTCTCCATGGTCGCCATGGCGCTGGTGGAGCAGTTCGACGAGGTGCTGGACGTGCATCTGCGCGTCGGCGCCCTGCCGCAATTTCCCAACAATGCGCTGAAATACAATCTGACTTGGAGCATCGACGGTCTCATCAACGAGTACTGCAATCCGTGCGAGGCCCTGGCCGACGGTCATCCGGCAATCGTCGCTCCGCTGGAGGGGCTGGAGGAATTGTCGCTGGATGGCGTCACCTATGAGGCCTTCTCGACCTCGGGCGGGGTGGGGACCCTGTGCGAAACGCTGGCCGGGCGGGTGCGTTCGCTGGACTACAAGACGGTGCGCTATCCCGGCCACCGCGACCTCATGCGTTTCCTGATCCGCGACCTCAAGCTGGGCGAGCGGCGCGAGCTGTTCCGCGACGTCATCGAGAACGCCATCCCGGTCACCCGCCAGGATTTGGCCCTGGTGTTCGTCACCGTGGTGGGGCGCCGTGGCGGCCTGCTGACCCAGGAAAGCTGGGCGCAGAAGATCTATGGCGACAATTTCGAGGGCGGGTTGTCGGCCATCCAGAAGACCACCGCCGCCGGGATCTGCGCCATGATCGACCTGCACGGCGAGGGCCAACTGCCGGCCAAGGGCTTCATCCGCCAGGAGCAGGCGCGCCTGCACGACGTGATGGAGAACCGCTTCGGTAAGGTGTTCGTGGAATAGGCCTTGCCGGAATAGGACCAATACCGTCCTTGCCGGGCGGCGGCCCGAGGGTGTAGCGTCCGCCCCCCAGTTGGAACTGTCTTCGCAGGAACCCCGCCCGATGAAGCCGAGCCGCCTCGCCGTCGCCCTGTTGCTGCCGCTGTCCGTCGCCGCCTGCGGCGTCCCCGACATCGTCGCCCACGGCGTCAAGGCCTACGAGCGCAGCCAGGAACCCGGCCAGCAGCAGCCGGCGGCCCAGCCGGCCTCCTACCAGCCCGCCGCCCAGCCGGCGCGTCCGGCCACGACCGGCGCCGAGCCCGACTTCGTCCCCGCCGCCGCTCCGCCGCGCGAATCGGTGACGGCGGAGCCGCTGCGCTAAGGACTTACAGCCGCCGCCGGCCCTCGGTGCCGATCACTTCGGAGAAGTCGACGCCGTTAAGTTGCTCGTCGACGATCAGGTCGTGGCGCTTGTCGGGGGTCAGCTCGGACACGTTGGCCAGGTCGTCCAGCACCACATCCAGGCGGTCGAGGATGTCCAGCATGTCGTCGGCCATCACCGGATCTTCCTGCCGGCCGGCGAAGCGGCGCATGTTCCACGAGAACATGGCCATCTGCTTCACATGGTCACGGAACGAACGCGGGCGGCGCAGGAACAGGCGCGGCGAGGTGCGGATGTTCTTGACGAACAGCTCGATCAGCGCCCGCAGGAACGGGTCGGCGGCTTCCATGCGCTGGGTGAAGGCGGCCTGGGGCACCCGGGCCAGTTCGCAATCCTCGGCGGCCACGGCGGTGGCGCTGCGGCGGCCGCCGTCCAGCACGGCCATCTCGCCGAAGATATCGCCGGGGCCCAAGGTCCCCACCTCGGCGCGATGGCCCTCGTGCTGGTGGTACAGGGTGATCGTGCCGTGCAGAATGATGTAGGCGGCATCGCCCCCGTCACCTTGTGCGAAGATGCGTTCGCCGGTGGTGAAGCGAATCCTTTCCAGCTTGCCGGGCTCGGCCAGCGTCTCACTTTCCATGCGGTCGTCGATCTCCCAGAACCCGATCAAATATTAGTGGAAAAGGGGCTGGCTTTTCAAACCCAAGTTCAGCGTGCGGCATCTTCCAGCATGGCCAGTGCCGTCGCCACCGCCTGCGCCCGCACGGCGTCGCGGTCGCCGGGAAAGACGTGATGGCGGGTCAGGATAGGGCCGCCCAGGCGCGCGGTGGCCAAGTGGACAAGTCCGACAGGCTTCTCGGCCGTACCGCCGTCCGGGCCGGCAATGCCGGTGATCGCCACCGACAGGTGGGCGCGTGAATGGGCTAGGGCTCCCTCCGCCATGGCACGGGCCACCGGTTCCGAGACGGCTCCGTGGGTGTGGATGAGCTCCGGGGGCACGCCCAGCATCTCGGCCTTGGCCTCGTTGGAATAGGTGACGAAGCCGCGTTCCACCACCGCGGACGAGCCGGGGATGGCGGTCAACTGCGCCGCCACCAGCCCGCCGGTGCAGGATTCGGCGGTGGCCAGCATCAGGCCCTTGGATCGGCACAGCTCCAGCAGGGCGATGGTGGCATCACGGCTCACGGCAGGCTTCTCCACAGCACGAACACGGCCATGGCGGCGGCGCCATAGGCCGCGGCCAGCATGTCGTCCAGCATCACCCCCAGGCCGCCGTGGACGTGGCGGTCGGCCCAGCGTGCCGGCCATGGCTTGGTGATGTCGAGCAGGCGGAAGAGGGCGAAGCCGACCGCATAGGCCAACAGATCGGTGGGGGCGGCGGCCAGCACCAGCCATTGCCCGGCGACTTCGTCGATGACCACCTCGGAAGGATCGTCCACCCCGGTGCGCCGCACATAGACCGCCGAGGCCCACCAGCCAGCCAGGAAGCAGGCCAGCGAGGCCGCCAGCAACAATGGTGCGCCGCCCAGCTTTGCCAGACCCCAGGCGAAGGGCAGGGCAGCCAGCGAGCCCCAGGTGCCCGGCGCCTTGGGCAGCAGCCCGGCGCCGAACCAAGTGGCGGCCAGAGCGGCGGGGTGCCAGGGGGAAATGCCGGGACGGCAGGCGGACAACATCAAAGGGATACTCCTGCAGGCAAAAGTGCGCGGGCGGGAGCCTACCATCTGCGTGCCGTCATGCAACCGTCCGAGAACCTCACCCCCCGCGCGCGCATGACCACATGACACTTGGCGAGTTCGGCGCATGCGGAGGATGTTCGGGATGGCGTTGGCTGCCTCGTCGTCGCGCGTGTCCATCCTTTCGGTTCTGGTGGTAACGCTTTTGCTGGGTGGGGGAGCGGAAGCGGCCGAGCGGCTGGACCTCCATACGGTACAGAAAGCGCTGATC
Source organism: Magnetospirillum sp. (assembly GCA_035491155.1). Classification (GTDB taxonomy): domain Bacteria; phylum Pseudomonadota; class Alphaproteobacteria; order Rhodospirillales; family Magnetospirillaceae; genus Magnetospirillum. Next base: position 4,005 of record DATJKV010000293.1, read on the forward strand.
GGCACCGGCATCCATATCGAGGCCCTGCTGCGCCGTCACGACGAGGAGGGGCGGGGTGGCCCGTTTATTCCCGTGGGCCCCGAGGCGCTGCCGCCCGACAAGGCGGAGCGGCTTGATCGGGCGCTGACCGTGCTGCCGTTGGCGCCGCCCTTGGCCAAATACGTCATGAGCTCGGGCTTCGGCATCCGCCGCGATCCCATCAACCATCGTCGCGCCATGCATACCGGCATCGACCTCCGGGCACCCTTGCGCTCGCCGGTGCTGGCCACCGCGCCGGGCAAGGTGGTGTTCGCCGGCCGCAAGCAAGGCTACGGCCGCATGGTGGAGATCGACCACGGCATGGGCGTACACACCCGCTACGGCCATCTGGCCGCCATCGCGGCGCATCCCGGCCAGATGGTGAATGCCGGTGCGCGGGTGGGGCTGCTGGGGAATTCGGGCCGCTCCACCGGCCCCCATCTCCATTACGAGGTGCTGGTGGACGGCCGTCCGCGCAATCCCCTGCCGTTCCTCAGGGCTGGCCAGAAACTCGGCCGGGGCGAGCCGGTCCTGGTCAGCGGTAGCGTTCCTCCTGCCACGGATCGCCCTCATCGTGGTAGCCACGCAGCTCCCAATAGCCGGGGCTGTCCTTGTCCATGAAGGTGATGGCGCGCAGCCACTTGGCGCTTTTCCAGAAATAAAGCTTGGGAATCACCACCCGCACCGGGCCGCCGTGGTCGCGGGTCAGCGGCGCACCCTGCCACGAATGGGCCAGCAGCACGTCGTCATCGGCGAAACGCTCCAGCGGCACGTTGGTGGTATAGCCGTCATACGAGCGGAACATGAGGAACTTGGCCTCGGGCCGCGGCCTCACCACCGACAGCAGGTGGCGCGCCGACACGCCCTTCCAGGCGTTGTCGTAGCGCGACCAGGTGGTGACGCAGTGGATGTCGGTGACCAGTTCGGTCTGCGGCTGGGCCATGAATTCGGCCCACGACCACTTGATGGGCGCTTCCACCGCGCCGCCGACGCTCAAGGACCAGTCCTCGGTGGAGAGGTTGGGGGTGATGCCCAGGTCGAGCACCGGCCAGTCCTGGGTCAAGCGCTGGCCCGGCGGCAGGCGGCGCTTTTCCTCGGGCGCAGGCTCGCCGGTCAGCGCGCGGCCTTCCTTCGCCCACTTCGACTTGGTCTCGACCAGCTTGTCCTTGATCCGCCCGAACAGCGGCACGTCGTCTTCGGCCATGGCCTGTCTCCCTTGGGGGAGAGGGTCAGCCCTTCTCCCGCAGCAGGCGCGCCTTGTCGCGTGCCCAGTCGCGTTCCTTGGCCGCCTCGCGCTTGTCGTGGTGCTTGCGGCCCTTGGCGATGCCCAGCGTCACCTTGGCGATGCCGCGCGGGTTGAAGTGGATGTCCAGCGGCACCAGGGTCATGCCTTCCTTGGCCGCCGCCATCGCCAGCTTGCGCAACTCGCGCCTGTGCAGCAACAGCTTGCGCGGCCGCCGCGTCTCGTGCGGGAAGGGCATCTTGGTCTGGTATTCGGGGATATAGGCGTTGAACAGGTACAGCTCGCCCTGCATGGGGCCGGCGAAGGCTTCGTTGATGTTGCCCTTGCCGGCGCGCAGCGACTTCACCTCGGTGCCGACCAGCATGATGCCGGCCTCCACCTC
>DATJKV010000294.1:0-4844 GCA_035491155.1 Magnetospirillum sp.
CTCCATCTGGCGCAGCAGCGCGTTCATCTCGGGCACCGACAGCCGGCGGCCCGAGCGCACGCTGCCGTGGCAGGCCATGGTGGCGCAGATGTCGCCCAGGCGCTGCGACAGGCTTAACGCCTCGCCCCATTCGGCCAGGTCGTCGGCCAGGTCGCGCACCAGGCCCTGGACATCGGCGTCGCCCAGCAAAGCGGGAACCTCGCGCACCACCACGGCGCCGGGGCCGAAGGGCTCCACCACCAGGCCGAGTCCGGCCAGAGCCTCGGCCGCGTCGGCGATGCGGGCGGCGCCGGCATCGCCCAGGTCCACCACCTCGGGCAGCAGCAGGGCCTGGGTTTTGACCGGGCCGGCGGCCATGGCCGCCTTCATGCGCTCCAGCACCAGCCGCTCGTGGGCGGCGTGCTGGTCGACGATGACCAGGCCGTCGCGGGTCTCGGCGATGATGTAGGTGTCGTGCAGCTGGGCCCGCGCGGCACCGAGCGGGTGGTCCAGTTCGGGCACCTCGGCGGGCTGGACCTCGGCCGGCGCGCCCGGGGGCAGAGATAAGCCGGGCAGCGGCAGACTGGGCAGCGCCTCGGACAGGCCCATGGGCGGGGCGAAGGCTTCCGCCGCGCGGGCGATTTGGATCGCGCCGGGTCGCGGCTGCCACTGGTACTGGAATGATGGCGCCGGGCGCGGCGGCGCGGCATGGGCTCCCAACGCACCCAAAGCGGCGACGCCCAGGGTCGACGAGGCGCGATGGCCGGCCTCGGCCAAGGCATGGCGGATGCCCGACACGATCAGGCCGCGTACCAGGCCGGATTCTTGGAAGCGCACCTCGGCCTTGGCCGGGTGGACGTTGACGTCCACCGCCTCGGGATCGAGGTCGAGGAACAGGGCGACCACCGGGTGGCGGTCGTGCGACAGCACATCCTGATAGGCGCCGCGCACCGCGCCGATGACCAGCCGGTCCTTCACCGGACGGCCGTTGACGAACAGGTACTGGTAGGCGCTGGTGCCCTTGTTGAAGGTGGGCAGGCCCGCCCAGCCGGTCAGGCGCACGCCGTCGCGCTCGGCCTCCAGCCGGACCGCGTTGGTCTCGAAGTCGCGGCCGATGATGGCGGCCAGCCGCGACAGCAAGGCGGCGGCCGGCTCGCCGCGCTGGGCCGCCAGCTTCAGCACCGGGCGCGACCCGTCGGACAGCGAGAAGGCCACGTCCGGGTGGGCCATGGCCAGGCGCTCCAGCGTGTCCACCGCGTGCGACAGCTCGGTGCGCGGGGCCTTGAGGAATTTCAGCCGGGCCGGGGTGGCGTAGAACAGGTCGCGCACCTCGACACGGGTGCCCGGCGGTGCGGCAGCCGGCACGGGTTCGCCCTTGGCGCCGCCCTCGACCGTCAGGCTCCAGGCGGAATCGGCGCCCTTGGGCCGTGAGGTGAGGGTGAGGCGCGCCACCGAGCCGATGGAGGGCAGCGCCTCGCCGCGGAAACCGAGGTGGCGGATGTGGACCAGATCGTCATCGGGCAGCTTGGAGGTGGCGTGGCGTTCCACCGCCAGCGCCAGGTCCTCGGGCGCCATGCCGCAGCCGTCGTCGGTGACCGAGATCAGCGCCTGGCCGCCTTCCACCAGCACCACGTCGATGCGGCCGGCGCCGGCGTCCAGCGCGTTCTCCACCAGCTCCTTGACCGCCGAGGCGGGGCGCTCGACCACTTCGCCGGCGGCGATCTGGTTGACCAGGGTGGGGGGAAGCAGGCGGATGGACATGGGCCTGAGTCTAGCCGGGCAAGGGGGCGGCCGCCAAGCTTCATTCCTGATTCATCTTTTAGGGCGTAGAATTGCGCACAGGAGAGGATGGGGCGAGGAGATGTCCCATGGGAACGATAGCAATGCCGGGCAAACCGGCGTCCAAGATGGTGTCCGCCAAACCCGTTACCCGGCCGCAGCACCCGCCGCCGGCCAAGGGAGCCGTCCCTTCCAAGCATCCGGCCAAGCGCACCGGCCGTGGTGGCCGCGTTGCCGTGCTGCTGCTCGCCTGCGCGGTCCTCGGCGCCGGCCTATGGTATTGGCTGAAGGGCGGCGCACCCGCGCTGGATGCCGGCGCCCAGTTGCAGCTCCAGATGCAGAACGCCGCCAACGGCCAGATCGCGCCCACCCATGTGTTCGGTGGCGCGCTGGTGGTGCAGCGCGGCGAGGGGCGCATCAAGGTCACCGCCGAGAACGTCCCGTCCAAGGCCTGTGTCCAAGTGGGCTGGCGGCTGGCCCGCGAGGGCACCATCATCGTCAATGGCACCCTGCCCTTGCGGCTGTCGGCGGCACGGCTGTCCGAGTTGTGCAGCGGCGACGGGGCGACGCTGACCTGGGTGCCCGATGAGTGATTCCACTTGCATCGGCCGGCGAGTCCCCCGATATTCCGCGCGGGAGATCGGCGCGGACGGACCCGTCGCCAACCCGGTCAGGTCCGGAAGGAAGCAGCCGTAACGATTTCCGGTCTGGGTCGTGTCCGGTCTCCCACCTTAAAAAGGCGCCCTTCGGGGCGCCTTTTTCAGTTTGGCGGCTAGCCCGGCAGCGCCGACACCTTCCCCAGAAATTCCAGTACCGCGTCGGCGGCGCCGTGGCTCCACAAATCGTTATGGCCGCCGCCGGCCAGGAAGACGCCCTGCTTTTCCGTCTGGGCTTGCTCCAGCAGCTGGCGGCTCATGGCGACGGGGACGATGCCGTCCTGGTCGCCGTGCAGCACCAGCAGCGGCGCCTGCACCTTGGCGATCTTGGACAGATTGTCGTAGCGGTCCACCATCAGGGACTCGGCCAGGCCGGGCGGCACCAGGGCCGGGGCCAGGTCGATCAGGCGGGTAAAGGGGGCCTCCAGCACCAGGGCGGCGGGCTCCTCGATCTCCAGGAGCAACTGGATCGCCACGCCGGTGCCCAGCGATTCGCCGTACAGCACCAGCTTGTCCGCAGGGATGCCGCGCGCCAGCAGCCAGCCGGCCACGGTGCGGGCGTCGGTGTATAGCCCGGTCTCGCTGGGGCGGCCGGGATTGCCGCCATAGCCGCGATAGCCCACCAGGAACACGCCGTAGCCGGCATCCAATAGGATGCGCGCCTTGTGGGCGCGATGGGCCAGGGTGCGGGCGTTGCCGTGGCAGAAGATGATGGTGGGCCTGGTCGTATCGCCCGGGGCGTACCAGCCGGTGATCAGCAGGCCGTCGCTGGTGCGCAACGGCACCGGCACCATCTCGGGCACGCCGGCCTGGGCGGGGTCGGGCATGGACAGGCCGGGGTGATAGATCATGTCGCGCTGGAACATGGCCATGCCGCCCACCAATAGGGCATAGCCGCCGGCGAACAGTCCCAGGGTTTCCGCGATCACGCCAACCTCCAACGGAAAAGGGCCCGTCCTGGCGGACGGGCCCTTCCCTTATATCAGACCTTGGACACGCTTAACCGCGGTTCATGCGGTTCTCGATCAGGTCGTCCACCACGGTGGGATCGGCCAGGGTCGAGGTGTCGCCCAGCGAGCTGAACTCGTTCTCGGCGATCTTGCGCAGGATGCGGCGCATGATCTTGCCCGAACGGGTCTTGGGCAGGCCCGGCGACCACTGGATCAGGTCGGGGCTGGCGATCGGGCCGATTTCCTTGCGGACCCAGTTGACCAGCTCCTTGCGCAGCTCCTCGGTCGGCTCCTCGCCGCCGATCAGGGTGACATAGGCATAGATGCCCTGGCCCTTGATCTCGTGCGGATAGCCGACCACGGCGGCCTCGGCCACCTTGGGATGGGCGACCAGGGCGGATTCCACCTCGGCGGTGCCCATGCGGTGGCCGGACACGTTGATCACGTCGTCCACGCGGCCGGTGATCCAGTAATAGCCGTCCGCGTCGCGGCGGGCGCCGTCACCGGTGAAGTAATAGCCCTTGTAGGTCGAGAAGTAGGTCTCGCCGAAGCGCTTGTGGTCGCCGTAGATGGTGCGCATCTGGCCCGGCCAGCCGGGCTCGGCCAGGCACAGATTGCCCTCGGTGGCGCCTTCCAGGACCTTGCCCTCGGCGTCGACCATCACCGGCTTGACGCCGAAGAACGGACGGGTGGCCGAGCCGGGCTTCAGCGGGGTGGCACCCGCCAGCGGGGTGATCAGGATGCCGCCGGTTTCGGTCTGCCACCAGGTGTCCACGATCGGGCAACGGTTGTCGCCGACCACGCGGTGGTACCACAGCCAGGCTTCCGGATTGATCGGCTCGCCCACCGAGCCCAGCAGGCGCAGGGACTTGCGGTTGGTCTTCTTGACGATCTCCTCGCCCTCGCGCATCAGCGAGCGGATGGCGGTGGGGGCGGTGTAGAAGATGTTGACCTTGTGCTTGTCGACCACCTGCCAGAAGCGCGAGGCGTCCGGATAGGTCGGGATGCCTTCGAACATCAGGGTGATGGCGCCGTTGGCCAGCGGGCCGTAAACGATGTACGAGTGGCCGGTGACCCAGCCCACGTCGGCGGTGCACCAGTAGACGTCGCCCTCGTGGTAGTCGAAGACGTACTGGTGGGTCATCGAGGCATAGACCAGATAGCCGCCGGTGGTGTGCAGCACGCCCTTCGGCTTACCGGTGGAGCCCGAGGTGTAGAGGATGAACAGCGGGTCCTCGGCGTTCATCTCGACCGGCTTGTGGGTGGCCGCGGCCTTCTCAGTCAGCTCGTGGTACCAGCGGTCACGGCCCGCGACCATGTGGACGTCGCCGCCGGTGCGCTTGACCACCAGGACGTTCTTGACCGACCAGCAGGTCTCCAGCGCCTTGTCGACGTTGGCCTTGAGCGGCACCTTGCGGCCACCGCGCAGGCCCTCATCGGCGGTGATGACCAGCGAGGAATCGCAATCCTGGATGCGGCC
>DATJKV010000295.1:0-4598 GCA_035491155.1 Magnetospirillum sp.
AAGACGAAGCTGACCAATGCAATGGCGGCGACCAGTGCCCCCGCGAACTCGGCGGGACGAGACGGCAGAACCACCGGCGACCGCGCACCCAGCCAGGCGAGCGTCAGGGGCGTCACCAGCAAGATTCCCATGAAGTCGCCGAGCCACCACGCCAGCCATACCCATCCGAATGAGATCGAAGATGGCGCCCCCCCAAATTTCAGGCTCAACATCCCGCAGGCCGCCGAAGGCACGGGAGCCAGAATGGCTACGGCAATGATAACGATCCCATCGCGGACCCCACAGACTTCGCCGGCCACCCCCAGGCGGCGCAGAACGAACGCGCCCAGCGCTGCCTCCAGCGTATTGCCAACGGCGATACCGGCCGCGACCGGCCACGGGTCCCCGGCAATCAGGAAGTTGGCGGCAAACGCACCGGCCGCGATCACCGGCCACAGCCTTACGCCCCACAGCGTCAATGAGGCCACGGCCAGCCCGGACAGGGGCCAGACCGGTGACACCGTATTGTGTACGAAAGCGACGGACAAACTGAGCCACGCGGCACCGAGATAGGCCGTCGTCAAAAGCACGAAACGCGCACCCGGGCGGATTGCCTTTTGCGCCCAAATCACAATGGCAGCCTTTTCCCCGAGGGGACCGCAGGACCGGCTGCGCCCCTCGCCTCTTGCCTAAGTGATCAGGAAGTGGTGCGGCCCCTGGGGCGATATATGCGCCACAGGAGAGGTATGCAGTTCCTTCAGAAGGTATCTCTAATTGCCAAGCGCTGGCGCCGCCAGGGCAGGAGCATACCCAAAGATTGGCTGAACTCGTCACTTCAGCACGAACCACAACCACCTATCGGTCGCAGTACTATCGGCCTAACCCGGCCGGACAGGGCCAGGAACGATGCCTGGCATGCGTGGCGACACGGGGAAATCACCGTGGCTGGCTTCACCGAGGAGAGCACCATGGCTACAGTGGCTGATGCGGCCGCTCCAGGCCAAGAAGGCATGACGGAAATCTATAAAAAGGTGGTTATTCGCCTGATTCCGTACCTTTTCGTCTGCTACCTCTTCAACTACTTGGACCGCGTCAACGTCGGCTTTGCCAAGCTTCAGATGCTGGACGAGCTGAAGATGAGCGAGACCGTATACGGCTTGGGCGCGGGAATTTTCTTTCTCGGCTACATCGCCTGCGGCGTGCCCAGCAACCTGATGCTGCGCAAGGTCGGAGCCCGCCGCTGGATCGCCGTCATCATGGTCCTGTGGGGCATCCTTTCCACGAGCTTGCTGCTGGTTCGCACACCCGCAGAGTTCTATATCCTGCGCCTGCTGACCGGCGCCGCGGAAGCGGGCTTCTTCCCCGGCATCGTCCTTTACCTGACAGGCTGGTTCCCGGCTGCCCGGCACGGCCGGGTCATGGCGCTGTTCATGTCGGCCATCCCGATCTCGGGCGTGTTGGGCGGACCGTTTTCCGGCTGGATCCTCGGCCATTTCGCCAATGCCCAAGGCGGGCTTGCGGCCTGGCAATGGCTGTTCCTGCTGCAGGGCCTTCCGACCATCGCGCTTGGCATCGGCGTGCTGTTCGTCCTCAGCAATGGTGCGGATGACGCCAAGTGGCTGAGCCCCGAGGAGCATGCCGCATTGAAAGCGGCCCTGGCAGAGGATGCCCGCAACAGGCCGACCACGGTCTCGGAATCCTTTCTCGTCGCATTGCGCAAACCAAGCGTCTGGATCCTGGGGATCATCTACTTCTGCATCCAGAGCGGCGTGTACGCCATCAACTTCTGGCTGCCCTCCATCATCAAGGGCAGCGGCCTGCATGACCCCAATGTCATCGGCTGGCTGAGCGCCATCCCCTACCTCGCGGCAAGCATCTTCATGATCATCGCCGGGCGCTCGGCCGATACCCGGCGCGAGCGCCGTTGGCACCTGGCCGTTCCGATGCTGATGGGCGTCGGCGGACTGGTCCTTTCCGCCAATTTTGGCACCAACCCGACAATCGCCCTGGCGGGCATGACCTTGGCCACCATGGGCGCGCTAACCGGCTTGCCCATGTTCTGGCCACTTTCCAACGGGTTCTTGAGCGCGGCGGCGGCGGCGGCCGGCTTGGCGTTCATCAACTCGGTGGGCCAGATCGCCGGCTTCGTCAGCCCATACCTGGTCGGCTGGATCAAGGATACGACCCAGAGCACCGATCTGGCGCTCTACATCCTGGCGGTCATCATGCTGGCGGGCGTGGTATTGGTGCTGCGGATTCCGGCGAAGACGGTCAACCGCTAGGGAAGGACAGAGCCGTGAAAATCGTGATAGCCCCGGATTCATTCAAGGAGAGCCTGTCGGCCCTTGAGGTCGCCACCCAGATCGAAGCCGGCATCCGCGAGATATTCCCGGATGCCGTCTGCACCAAACTGCCGGTCGCCGACGGGGGCGAGGGAACGGTGGAGGCGATGGTCGCCGCCACGGGCGGCGAGACCGTTCGCGTGCCGGTAACGGGTCCGCTTGGCGAGCAAGTCAAAGCCTTCTACGGCCTGACGGGTGACGGCGGGATGGCCGTGATTGAAATGGCGGCGGCAAGCGGTCTGGCGCTGGTGCCGCCGCTGCGGCGAAACCCGCTGGCGACGACCACCTACGGCGTCGGGGAACTGATCCGCGCGGCCCTGGACCGGGGAGCGCGGCACTTCATCCTGGGCATCGGCGGCAGCGCCACCAACGATGGCGGCGCCGGCATGGTGCAGGCCCTCGGCGCCCGGCTGTTGGACGATCGCGGCCAAGATCTGGGCTTCGGCGGTGACAGCTTGGCCGCGCTCGACCGCATCGACGTCACCGGTCTTGATCCGCGCCTTGCCGAATGCCGGATCGAAGTCGCCTGCGACGTGGACAACCCGCTGACGGGGCCCACCGGCGCGTCGGCGGTCTTCGGTCCGCAAAAGGGGGCGACACCGGCCATGGTGCGCCAACTCGACGACAATCTCGCCCATTATGCGAAGATCATCCAGCGCGACCTCGGCGTCGCGGTGGCCACGTTGCCGGGCGCCGGCGCGGCCGGCGGCCTCGGTGCGGCCATGTGTGCCTTTCTCGGCGCCGACCTGCGCCCCGGCGTCGAAATCGTGACCAATGCCGTCGGTCTGGAGCAGCTTGTCGTTGATGCCAGCCTGGTCATTACCGGCGAGGGGCGCATCGACAGCCAGACCATCCACGGCAAGACCCCCATCGGCGTGGCCCGCGTGGCCAAGCGCCACGGCAAGCCGGTGGTGGCGATCGCCGGCTGCCTGACCCGGGACGCCGGCGTCGTGCACGCCCATGGCATCGATGCGGTATTCAGTGTGCTCTACCGGTCTTGCACGGTTGAGGAGGCTTTGGCCGAGGCCGCCGACAATGTCCGCCAAGCCGCGCGCAACATCGCCGCCGCGATTCGGATCGGCGCGGCGATAGGCGGGCACAACGTCCTGGGAGAAGCCCACCGCGCCGCGTCCTAGCCGACACTGGCGGGCAGTTCCTTTTGATCCGTCAGCGCACCCACAGCCGATCCACTAGTTCATAAGCGGCGGCGGCGCCAAGGTCCGGGCTATGTTCCAGCACCGCCCAGATCGCCGCCGCCAGCGCAAGCACGTCGGTCTTGCTCTTGCCCTGCACCGCCGCCACGATCACGTCCCGAAGAGGATGGGGCAACACCACCGGCCCTCGCGTGATAGAACCGCCTTCCGTCATTCCAGCCCACCCCCGGTGCACACTCCATCGCCTTGACCACGTCGTAGACCTGCCTCCCTCACCGTTGGAGGGCGAAGGACCAGGGCGGGCGCAAACACCACAAACCACAACCAGCGGCCAGCCAACAAAATTTGATCGCATCCTACAGGCGAATTATGGCCTCACAAAGGTACTTTTTAGCTCTTAATGTGTCCTAAACATCCTACATGCGTTCATCATGCAGGGATGATCTCGACACGGCAATTGCGGGCCGCGCGGGCCCTTCTCGGCTGGTCCCAGCAAACCCTGGCAGACAAAGCCATCCTATCCATCAACGCGGTGAAGCGGCTGGAAACCGGCCAAGGCGACCCGCGCATGAGCACGGTGCTCGCCGTCAAGGCGGCCCTGGAAACTGGCGGGGTCGAATTCCTACCGCCCGTCGGAGACAAGGGCGAGGGCGTCCGCCTGTCGAGTTCCTCGGCGCAACACTGGCAAGGCGATTTGGTTGGATCGCGGGTCCCTTTCGGGCCGGTGCGCCCTAACTCTGCCAGAGACCCGAGCTAGCAGAGCCCGGTAACCCCGCACCATCTGAGTTTACCAGGAAGCCCCTATGATTAGGAGCGCACATGGACGCTTTCGCGCCCGCCGAGGCAAGCGTCATCTGGCTTCATCTGGTTGCACTCGAGTTAGCGGCTGGCGCATTGGCCTTTCTCACGTTGGTCGTCAAGCCGCGATGCCAGGGAGCGCCCCAGGTCTGGGGGCGGATGATTTGCGGCAGCCGTCGGCTCGCGCAGATTTCCATCGCGGCAGCGGCCGCCACCTTGTTCGCATGGTTGTGGCTGGCTTTCCGGGGCATCCTGGACAGCCCATCCCAGATTGATCCCCATTTCCTGGCGTCATTTATTTTGAAGACGCAGTTCGGACGATCGT
>DATJKV010000296.1:0-3092 GCA_035491155.1 Magnetospirillum sp.
GCTGGCGCTGCCCCAGGTCAAACCCATCGGCCTGGGCGCCCGCGACTCGCTTCGCCTGGAAGCCGGCCTGTGCCTGTACGGCTCGGACATCGACACCACCACCACCCCGGTGGAGGGCGCCATCAGCTGGATCATCGGCAAGCGTCGGCGTGAGCAGGGCGGCTTCCCCGGCGCCGCCATCATCCAGGCGCAGCTGAAGGACGGGCCGAAGCGCCTGCGCGTCGGCATCCAGCCGGACGGCAAGGCCCCGGCCCGCGCCCACACCGAAATCACCGACACCGACGGCAACCCCATCGGCGAGATCACCTCCGGCGGCTTCGGCCCGTCGGTCAACGGCCCCGTCGCCATGGGCTACGTGCCCGCCGCCTTCGCCACCCCCGGCACTGCCGTGAAGCTGGTGGTGCGCGGCAAGGCGCTGGACGCCCACGTGGCGGCGCTGCCGTTTACGCCTCATCGCTATTTCAAAGGGTAAGGGGAATTCCCATGAGCGTGTACTTCACCAAGGACCATGAGTGGATCAAGGTCGACGGCAACCTCGGCACCGTCGGCATCACCGACTACGCCCAGCACGCCCTGGGCGACATCGTCTTCGTCGAGGTCCCCGAGGCCGGCCGCAAGGTGGCCAAGGGCGGCGACGCCGCCGTGGTCGAATCGGTCAAGGCGGCCTCCGAGGTCTACTCGCCGGTTTCGGGCACCGTGACCGCGGGCAACGACGCCCTGGCCGACAGCCCGGCCCTGGTCAACGAAAGCCCCGAGGACCAGGCCTGGTTCTTCAAGATCGAGCTGTCCAACCCGGCCGAACTTGACCAGCTGATGGACCGCGCCGCCTACGACGAATACGTCGCCGGCCTCGAATAAGGCGGTTAGCTAGCCCTCTCCCGCATGGCGGGAGAGGGTGACCGCGAAGCGGTCGGGTGAGGGAGCCAAGAAGCACAGAGTTTCCGGCCCCCTCACCCTCCCATGCTTCGCATGGGCCCCTCCCTCTCCCGCGAGGCGGGAGAGGGGCAAGTACCACCGACAGGAATCTTCCATGCGCTACCTCCCCCATACCGATGCCGACCGCCGCGCCATGCTGGCGGCCATCGGCGCCAAGGATGTCGATGCCCTGTTCAAGGACGTGCCGGAATCGGCCCGCCTGGACAAGCCGCTCGACCTGCCCCGCCATCAGAGCGAGATGGAGGTGGAACGCGCCTTCAGCCGCATGGCCATGAAGAACCTGTCGGCCGGCTGCGCCCCCTTCTTCATCGGTGCCGGCCTTTATCGCCACCACGTGCCGGCGGCCGTCGACCAGCTGCTGACCCGCGGCGAGTTCCTGACCTCGTACACGCCGTACCAGCCGGAGGTGTCGCAGGGCACGCTGCAATACCTGTTCGAGTTCCAGACCCAGGTCGCCCTGCTGACCGGCATGGACGTGGCCAACGCCTCCATGTACGACGGCGCCACCGCCTGCGCCGAGGCCGCCGTCATGGCCGCCCGCGTCACCAAGCGCAAGAAGGTGATCCTGTCGGGCAGCCTGCACCCGCACTACCGCTCCACCACCGAGACGGTGGTGAAGTACACCGAGATCGAGGCCGAGACCCTGGCGCCCGATCCCATGGGCATGGAAGACCTGATCGGCCGCATCGACAGCCAGACCGCCTGCGTCATCGTGCAGAACCCCGGCTTCTTCGGCGGCATCAAGGATTTGCGCCCGCTGGCCGAGGCCTGCCACGCCGAGGGCGCCCTGCTGGTGGTGGCGGTAGCCGATCCGGTCTCGTTCGGCCTGATCGAGCCGCCGGGCGCCATGGGTGCCGACATCGTGGTGGCCGAGGGCCAGAGCCTCGGCATGGGCCTGCAATTCGGCGGCCCCGGCCTGGGCCTGTTCGCCACCCGCGACAAGTACGTGCGCCAGATGCCCGGCCGCCTGGCCGGCCAGACGGCGGACGCCGACGGCAAGCGCGGCTTCGTGCTGACCTTGTCCACCCGCGAACAACACATCCGCCGCGAGAAGGCCACCTCCAACATCTGCACCAATTCGGGCCTGTGCGCGCTGGCCTTCACCATGCACCTGACGCTATTGGGCGAAACCGGCCTGGGCCGTCTGGCCGAGCTCAACCACGCCAATGCGGTGCGGCTGGAGAGCAAGCTGAAGCGCCTCAAGGGCGCCAAGGTGCTGGGCAATTCCTATTTTAACGAATTCGCCCTCTATCTGGGCGACGACAAGGACGCCACGGCCGTGGTGGACGCCTTGGCCGACAAGGGCATCCTGGGCGGCGTTCCGGCGTCACGCTTCTATCCCGACTGGCCCGAGCTGCGCCCCATCCTGCTGCTGGCCGCCACCGAGACCAATACCGAGGCGGACATGGACGCCCTCGTCGCCGCCCTCGAAGAGGTGATCTGATCATGGCCGACACCACGACCTTCTCCGGCAACCGCGCCCTGCAGATCGAAGAGCCGCTGATTTTCGAAATGGGCTCGCCGGGCCGCGTCGGCGCCGATATCCCCGCACCGCCGCCGGTGGACGAGGACCGCCTTGGGGGCTTGCGCCGCAAGGCCCCGGTCGGCCTGCCCGATTTGTCCGAGCCCCAGGTGGTGCGTCACTACACCCGCCTGTCGCAGAAGAACTACGGCATCGACACTGGCTTCTATCCGCTGGGTTCGTGCACCATGAAGCACAACCCGCGCCTGTCGGAGAAGATGGCCCGTCTGCCCGGCCTGGCGGATTTGCATCCGTTCCAGCCGCAGAAGACCGTGCAGGGCGCACTGGAGGTGATCGACAGCCTGGCCAACTGGCTCAAGGGCCTGACCGGCATGCCCGCCATCGCCATGAGCCCGGCCGCCGGCGCCCACGGCGAGCTCTGCGGCCTGCTCTGCATAAAGGCGGCCCACGAGGCCGCCGGCCAGGGCCACCGCCGCACCGTGCTGGTGCCCACCAGCGCCCACGGCACCAACCCCGCCACCGCCGCCTTCGTCGGCTACTCGGTCGACGAGATCGCTCAGACGGCGGACGGCCGGGTGGATCTGGCCGACCTCGCCGCCAAGCTCGGGCCCGACGTGGCCGCGATCATGGTCACCAACCCGAACACCTGCGGCCTCTTCGAGCGCGACATCCT
>DATJKV010000297.1:0-14243 GCA_035491155.1 Magnetospirillum sp.
CCAAACGTGCTTGCCAGCCGCCACCGAAGGGGTGACGGGATTGGCGGCGGCGATAGCTTGGGCCTTGGTCACGCTGTGCGCGGTCAAGGCGACAAACACCGCGAAGAAGAATGCCGTGCCGCCATAGAAAATATTGCGGGCCGCGGCCTTCGTGAGTGTCTCAGACATGGTCGCTCCTCGGGATGAGGGATTGAACTCCACCCACCGCGGTCTTTCCCCCCGTCGGTGGCCGAAATGCTGTAAGCCGTGGGGACAAGCCCCACCTCGGGGGTCAACTTAAAAGCTTGCCAGCCTACAGAGCTTTAACATTGGTCAAGCCCCTATAAGCGGCAGTGGTATTAGGCGCGGCATCGTTGGGAAGGGCGCGCGAACCGGCTTGGCCCCGACCTGTTCCCAGGTCAGGCCAAGACGGCCTCGCCAGGAATAGGAGATGCCCATGATCCGCATGCTCACCGCGGCCGCGCTTGCCGCCCTGCTTGCCACGCCCGTGATGGCTCAAAACGTGTCGCCCAGCGACAACCCCAATTCGGTCCAAAACCAGGGCAGTTCGTCCCCGTCTGGCCCGATGTCGGGCAACAGCGGCCTGTCCAACCAGATTCCCGCCGATTGCACGCCCAGCGACCCGCGCCCGGCATGCCAGACCGCCCAGTTGCCCGGATCACCCGAGAGCGGCACCAGCAAAAGCACAACCTCGCCATCGTCGCGCAGCGGCTCGTCCACCTGGGAGAGCCCGCAATCGGGCTCGCAGTCGGGCTCGCCGTCCGGCACCTACAACGCGCCCTCCGGCTCGTCTTCGGGCAGTTCGGGCAGCATGGGACGCTGATGCAGGGCGTCGCCGGCACCTCACGCGGCGGCCCCTCCGGGGGCCGTCTTTTTTGCAGGGGAAGGACGAGCGCTATTCGGCCGCGGGGGACAACACCCGGCGGGTGACCGCCCAATTGGCCAGCAGGCGGTCGAAGCCGCGATGATGGCGCAGCAGCCAGAGGGTTACCGCATTGTCCACCACGGCCCGATCACGGTCCGCACAGACACAGGCCTGCTGCATGGCCGCCAGTTGCTCGACCAGGGCCTCGTGCTCGGCCTGGTGCTCGTCGGCCATGGGATAACCGGCCGACATCATCAGGTCGTCCTGACGGCGGAAGCTGCGATCCAAATACTTGGCGATGGCACCGATGCGGGTGCATTGCCGATGGTCGCATTCGCCGTAGCGCCGACGGCATTCCACCAGCGGATCGAACAGCCGCGACATCAGGAAACACAGGCCCTCGGTGTCGGCGTCGATCTCGCGCACGCCGGTGGTCAGGCCACTCGGTCCCATCTCGGACATGGAGGGTCCCCGAACTTCTTATTCTTCCGTATAGGGACTGTACGCCCGCGATCGAGCCGCCCGCAACCGGCAAATATCTTCAATTTTTCACACATTACGTCGATCCTCCCACCCACCCAAAAAGCGGGTTGATCTTCTCATCGGCCTAGGCCATGTTATTGCGACTGATTATCATTTGCATACTTGAGGAGGGGACATGGGTTTCATCGGACGCATCGTCACTGCCGGCTGGAACGCACGGGAAATGAGTGCCCGCGACTTCATCTGGCTGGCCGGCCTGGGCAGCGCGGCACGTGGGCCAGTAGAACTGGACGACATCTTTCGCGCCATTGCCTCCATCACCGCCGGGCAATGGCTGCCGGTGGGCGAGTTGGTCACCACCGCCACCGCCGAGATGGAGCGGAGCGGCCATCTGCGCATGGTGTCGCCGCAGAATTCCCGCCTGTGCCTGACAGAGCGGGGCATGCAGACGCTGCTGCTTCTGCTGGACCAGCCGCTGCCACGCCCAGGCACCGTGCTTGGGCAAGTGGGCGTACGCTTCAGGCTGGCCTTCCTCGACCTAATGGAGGACGAGGTACGCCGCGCCTGCCTGCTGGATATGACCGAGGCCTACCGGACCGAAATTCAAAGCCGCGTGATCGAGGCCCCCTGCCCCGCCTGTGGCCCGCTGGGCATCGCCTGGGACGCCCACGATCTGGACCGCCTGCGGACCGAGCTTGCCTTGCTTGAACAGATGGCCGTTACCAGCGCCACTCCTTGACGAAGAAGGCAAAGGCGCTGACCTCACGGGCGAAAAACGGGCAAGCACGGTCCCGGGAATGCTCGTGTTCGGCGACCATTCCGTGGCGGCACATGCCACCCTGCCACCAGTTGCATTTCTCGCAGGATTTGCCCTGCTCCGCCATGCTCGCCTCCAGTCTGGATTTTGCGGCGCGGATCATAGAGACCCCGACCAAAGTTGGGCCAATGACTGTTTTTTGGCACTTTTGTATGGGGTGTTCACGCCGTAGTGATTGCGCAGCGTTCTAGACAAAGTTTAGACTACGTTAACTCCACCTGGTGACAGAGAGGTCGTCGTGCATTGCAATGACGAAGCGGTTCTGCGAACCGCCCAGATCCGTCCGACCCGCCAACGCCTGACCATTCTGCGGTTGATCCGTGAAGGTGGCCACCGCCACCTCACCCCTGACAGCCTGTACCAGGAGGCGTTGTCGTCGGGCATGCGGCTGTCGCTGGCCACCGTCTACAACACCTTGCACGAATTCGCGACCGGCGGGCTGGTCAAGCATGTGGCCGTGGGCGACCGCAGCTGGTTCTGCACCAACACCACCGACCATCATCATTTCTATGACGTCCAGACCGGGCGGGTGCAGGACATCCCCGGCCCGCAGCCCCAGGTGATGGAGCTTCCGTCGGCTCCGCCGGGCATGGAAGTGGTGGGCGTCGACGTCATCGTCCGGCTGCGCAAGGCATCGTGAAAAAGTTCCTGCTGCCCCTGCTGCTGGTGGCCGCCCTGGCTGCCGGCGCGTTGATGCTACGCCAGGGGAACCACCCCGGCCCGGCCACGCCCCAGGCTGCCGCTCCGACGGAAGCGCCGCTCAAGACCACTGGCGTCTACGCCGACGACTGGGTCAACCTATGCGGCCCGCTGCAAGGCGCCGAACAGGCGAAGTGCACCGAAAAGCTGGATGCGGCCTATGGCCGCAAAGCGGGCGTTCCCGTCGGCAAATAGGCCCGTTCGCGGGCACCGTATCTCGAAAGTCTGTCGTGCAGGAAGCCGGCACCGCCGTGCGTTTGCGCCTGCCCTCCTGACCGAACGGAGCCTTGCCCACCCGGCTACTGAACTGGCCTTATGGCGCCATTCCAGATGCTTGCATGGGAGGGGGGATGTCCGCGTGGTGGACGGTGGTCACCGATCTCGGCGACACGGCAGTCACCCTTCCGCTGGCGGCGCTGGTGCTGGGCTTCTTGCTGGCGGCGGTGTGGTGGCGGGCGGCGTTGGCTTGGCTGGCGGCCATTGGCGGCTGCGGCTTAGCCCTGGCCCTGCTGAAGATCGCCCTGCAATCGTGCAGCCGCGTGCTGGTCACCGATATCCACTCGCCCAGCGGCCACACCGCCATGAGCGTGGCCGTCTATGGCGGGCTGGCCGTGGTACTGGGCCTGCCCCTGGGGCGGACGGCACGGGTGCTGTTGGCGATTGCGGCCGGGCTGCTGGCCCTTACGGTGGGCGCCTCGCGCATTGCCGTCCATGCCCACACCTTGCCGGAAGTGCTGATCGGCGGCGCCATCGGTCTGCTGGCGGTGGCTTGGCTGCGTCCAAGGCTGGAGCTGCCGCAGCGACCGCTGCCGCTGCTCTGGTTGTTTCCGGCGGTGCTGGCGGTGATTGCGGCCATGCACGGCGCCCATTGGCAGATCGAGGAGCGCATCCGCCTGCTGGCGGCCGCCTTGGGTCATGCCCTGCCCGGATGCACCGCTCAGGCCGAACAGAGCAGTCCGCCCCCTAACGGGGCTGCCATGGCCCACCAGAAATGGAAAGCCCCCGAAAGGCGTTCCCCGTCAGGGGCTTAGCACAACTGCAGCGCATCTAAAATCTCATGATACCCGCCGCCCGAGCCCCCGCTGGCAATTGGTCCGGGGCAACCAGCCTGACCTGCCCACCGTTCAGCAAGGTTTGCTGGGCGGCCAAGTCCAAAAGATCCTCGTCGGCCAATTCGGGCTCTTCGCGGGTTTCCACCCGGCCGGCGGCCTCGTCAAAACGGCCCCAGAGATGGCTGCCCTCGCCCAGGATCAGGGTGTCCACCCGTCCGCTGCTGGCTGCCTTGACCAGTTCGGACGGTTCGCTCGTCGCCCGGCCCGAGCCATGCAGGCGGCTGAAACGGTCAAGGGTCTTGCTGGTCTGCGCGGCGAAATGCGGTTCGACCACCGGCCAGACCAAGTGATGCAGCTCTGCAAGGTCCACTGACCACGGGTTCAGTTCGAGCTGCTTGGGCCACAGCGAGCCGAGTTCCGATTGTTTGCGGAAATTTCCGGCAATTTCCGCCTGGGCGGCCAGCACGATCGGTAGCTGAGATCCCCCCACGGCAGTCTGCATCACTGTAGAGAGCTGGTTCAAATAGTTCAGCAATTGCGTCTTGCGAAGGTCTTCCGGGCTGGCGCCCGTTGCATGGATGCGCGGACCAAAGCCCGACTGATCTCCCGCCCCAGCGGCTGTGACAGGATTGCCTTGGACGTTTTGCTGATAGCCGCCCTGCCCGGTCACCGCCGCGATTCCCTGCGGCAACTGGGCGGCCTGCTCCTGCATGTCGTCGCGTCCGGCGCGATAGAGGGCGGCGCGATCTTCCGAGATGGCCAGGACGAAGAAATCGACCTCCGACGCCGGCGAATAGGGAAGCACACCGGCGATGCGGAAACGTTTGCCGCACGTCGCCATCTCTTCGATCGGCTCGTTGAATTCGACAAACTTGCTGAGCGCGGGACTGAGGAACAGGGCGAGACCGCGGTGGCCCCGCGGCCAGAAAGCAGTGTCGTCAATCAGGTCCCGGGCCGGTTCAAGTAACGCAAGGCTGTCCTTCTTGGCATATCCCTGGCGGACCAGACGAGTGACGGCGTCGTTCACCAGGTTCTTGAGGCGGATCGGGTCCTGGCGGATATCCTCCCCCGGCACATGACAGGGCATCGTGATGGTCACCGCCGGCCAGGTCTGATGGCGGAGCAGAGCATCAAGGTCACTCTGGTCGATCATGGCCGTCACTCCTGTTTTTGGTTGCAAGCCCCAAAGGGCGGTCAGCCGGCCCTATGGCTCACCGACCAGCTCTCTCTGGGCATGTGGCATCCCGAAGTGGCGGCGTCAGTGACGCTTTCGGATGAGGGCCAGGGGGGGGGGTGAAAGCCGCAACGACGGAAGGCATTGACCAGCTGAGTGTCCTCCCGTGAAGAAAGTATTCGGGAGGTTCGCGATTTGGCGAACATCAAAATATGATTATCTACCTTGGCGATTATTTGACATTAACTCTGCCGACCTTCCAGTTGCGTCTAAATCGCGTTATTATTATGCTGCCGGAATGGCGAATGTTACCGGGCCTCCCTACCTTGTAACCTGGAGGGAATACGGTGAAACTCTCTGAACTTTTGCCAATTACCGAACTACAAGAGCTTTGTGAACAGTTCACCGCCTTGACGGGCGCCGTGACGGCCATCGTCGACTTGGAAGGCAACATTCTCATCGCCACCGGGTGGCAGGACATCTGCACCCGGTTCCACCGTGTCAATCCGGGAACCGCCGCGCGGTGCCGGGAAAGCGACACCGTGTTGGCGGCCCGGCTCAAGAAAGGCGAGGCCTATAACGTCTATAAGTGCCGAAACGGCTTGGTGGACGTCGCCGTGCCGATCGTCTTCATGGGCGAGCATGTGGGCAATTTCTTTACCGGCCAGTTCCTGACAAGCCCGCCCGATGCCGAGGCCTTCCAGGCCCAGGCCAGCCAATTCGACTTCCCCCAGGACGAATATCTGGGAGCGTTAAGCCGGGTTCCGGTGTTTTCCGACGAGCAAATCCGCCTGATCATGGGCTTCTTCACCCGCCTCACCCATCTGATCGGTGAGATGGGGGTGGCCAGGATGAAAGAGGAGGTCGCGAAACAGGAACTGCAGAAATCACGGCAGTTGCTGCAGACGATCATCGATACGGTGCCCATCCGGATTTTCTGGAAGGACCGATCCTCGCGTTACCTCGGGTGCAATCCACTGTTTTCGCGAGATGCCGGTTATTCCTCGCCGGAAGAGATGATCGGCAAGGACGATTATCAAATGGCCTGGGCAGACCGGGCCGAGTTGTATCGCGCCGACGACCGGGCGGTGATGGAGACCGGGCTTCCCAAGCTGTTCTTCGACGAGCAGGTCCAGTCGCAGGACGGCAGGCTGATGTGGGTCCGCACCTCAAAAATCCCGCTGAAGAATGATGATTCTGAAGTCATCGGCGTGCTTGGCATCTATGAAGACATCACCGATCGCAAGACCGCCGAGCAGATGCTGATCGAAAAGAACGACGAACTCCAACGCTCCAACTTGGACCTGGAGCAGTTCGCCTACGTCTCCTCACATGATCTGCAAACCCCGTTGCGCAACATCGTTCTGTTCTCGCAGATGCTGGAGCGCCGATACAAGGGCGCGCTGGATTCCGAGGCGGACGAGTTCATCCGTTTCATCGTCGACAGCGGCAAACAGATGAGCAGCCTGATCTCGGACATCCTGCAATATTCACGGGTGGTCAGCCGAAAAGAGGCGTTAGCCTGCATCCCTGCGGCAGATGCCGCCGCCACGGCGATGGATAATCTCGCGTTGGAAATTGCCGGGTCCCACGCCGTCATCACCATTGCCGAATTGCCGCAGGTCCTGGCGGAACCCTCGCTGCTGACCAGCCTGTTTCAAAACCTGATCGGCAACGCCATCAAGTATCGCGCAGCCGATCGTCAGCCGGAAATCTCGGTCCGGGCGGAACGCATGGCTCCTGACCGGGTGCTTTTCGCCGTGACCGACAATGGCATCGGCATCGACCCGGCCTACCATGAGAAAATCTTCGAGATCTTCCAGCGTCTCAATCCCTCGCCCGATACAGATGGAACCGGCATCGGCCTGACCCTGTGCCGGCGGATTGTCCACCGCTTCGGCGGCGATATCTGGCTCGATTCGACGCCAGGTGTTGGAACCACCTTCTTCTTCAGCCTTCGTACCTGCGCTTAGAGCCTCGGACCAAACCAGCCTGAGACGATGAATGGAACTCGGAGGGGCGGTCTTTGGAAAAACGCGAAGGGGAGAAGATAGTCCTCCCCGCGAAGCGGAGAGAGAATGGTGCCTAGGGGCGGATCGTAGGCCCTCTTCAGGGGCTTCTGCCAACTTTCCCGCAACGGGACCTCTACCTCCTCCCCCCGATCTGGGCGCATTTGTAGACCAATCCCGTGGATTTCACTTCACTCCGGTCGCCCAATCCCACCGCGCTTGGCGTATTTGGATTGCGACTGCTCTTCGAATTCCGGGGTCACAGCGTTGAAGACGCTATTCGTTAGGTTGTTAGCATAACCCACAAGGCTTCCGTGAGCGTCGGCATAGAGGCGGATACGGCCACGTCCGATGCCGGTAGCCTTCGTCCCGTCCTTGCGTATACGGGTATCAATTGGATCGTGGGGATATTCCGTCGAGTCAATCACCGGGACCTCGAACTGTATGGTGCCCGCAATTTCGGGGGGGCGCGGCTCGATCCGCTTCGGCACCCCGTCGAGCATCATGGTATGCCCCGTCGCATCTGCTGACATCTGATGGGCGCCCTGGGTGAATTCCCAGGCCAGAATGTCTCCTGGCTTGGCTTGATCAAGCATCCGAATGCGTTGAAATCCACGTTCTTGGAGAATGGAAGCGACGAAATCAGCGGAGACAGGATGATTACGCTTGGGCGAGCGCATGGCCATTCTTGAGCGGACGGATGTCCCAGCACGGTCCAGCAACTCGATCACCAGCCCCGAGCAATCAGCATTCGAACGGTAGCCGTTGGAAAAAAGATCACTCGGAAACCGCACCTCGTTGACGTGCATATAATCATTGTTCTCAGGCTTAACGTTCTCAAGCAATTCACGTGCAAGCTGGAGGTGGCGAGGAACCTCCTGTTGCGCAAAGGCCGAGGCCGCGAAAAGAGCGAAAACAAGTGTGCAGATAATGCGATAGACCATGCGGCTTTCTATTTCGAACGAAGCGGAATACACCACCTTAACAATGGGCGATGTGTGCCGCCAAGCAACTTGAGATTGATTGCAGTACCGTGATCACGCTTCAGCTCGTGATCCCAGGCCCCGCCCCCCTCCCACCAATCCTCGACCAGATCTGTAGAGTCCATTTGCCGGACAGCGGCCCTGTTTTCTCCGGGGCGGGAGGCGTCCATCGCAGGCAGCAAATCTACGTTTGCTGTCCACTATCCCCGGAGTATCACGAAAATCTCTCAGATAACTTTCGCCCAAAATGGAAAGCCCCCGAAAGGCGTTACCTTTCAGGGGCTTAGAATGGTGCCCAGGGGCGGAATCGAACCACCGACACTGCGATTTTCAGTCGCATGCTCTACCAACTGAGCTACCTGGGCACACCGCGAAGCGAGGTTGGTATTTGGCCCTCGCGGCGAAGAGGAGGCGCTTATATCGGGTTTCCTGGGGGCTGACAAGAGGGGTTTGTCGAAAAAATTTCACCCAGCTAATCCTGGCCGCCGCCTTGCCCGTCGTCGGGACGTTCGTCGCTTTCCACGCGGTAGACGCCACCCAGCCAACGGTGCAGGTCGACATCGGCGCAACGGGCCGAGCAGAACGGCTTGAACTTCTCCACCGGCGGCTTGCCGCAGATGGGACAGGGCTTGTTGGAA
The DNA here is from genome assembly GCA_035491155.1 of Magnetospirillum sp. Lineage (GTDB taxonomy): Bacteria > Pseudomonadota > Alphaproteobacteria > Rhodospirillales > Magnetospirillaceae > Magnetospirillum. The sequence goes on from DATJKV010000297.1 coordinate 8,721, forward strand.
TTGGCGGCGGCGGGCTTGGTCATGGCAATTCCTCGATGGCGACGTCGTCACGGCGGCGGCCGGCCTCGGCGCGGATAGCCACCTTGCGGCCCAGGCGGGCTTCCGCCTCGGCCACCGCGCCCGGACGCCACAGCAGGGCGCTGGCCACCTCGGGCGAGGCCACCAGGCCCAACGCCCGCCCCGGGCGGTGGCGGACCTCGGCCAGCAACTGGCGCAGCGCGGCAAGCGCCACGGCATCCACATTGGCCCCCTGGAAACGTTCCTGGGTCAACTCGGCCAGTGAGGGGCCCTTGCGCTCGCGGGTCATCTCGACCAGCCCCAGGGGGGTGACGCCAATGACATGGGTGGCGACGGGGTCGCGCGCCACCGCCTGCTTCAGCGCGGCCACCAGCTTGAACAGGGCCCCCTTGCCGCCGCCCGAGACGAAATCCACCACCATCTGGCCGGCGATATTGCGCAGGCGCAGTTGGCGGGCGATGACGCCCACCGCCTGTAGGTTGGCTTCGATACCGGAGGCGCCGCCCGAATCCACGTCGATGGCGGTCAGCGCCGCGGTGGGCTCGAAGGTGACCCGGCCGCCGCAGGGCAGCGGCACCACCGGATCAAGGGCAGCGGCAATGGAATCCTCGACGTCGTACAAGGCGAACAGCTGGCCGTCGCGGTCATGCTCCACCGGGCCGGCGAAGGCCGTCTTGGCGGCAGGCAGCAGCGCCGCGTCATCCACCAGCACGCGGGCAACGCCGGGATTGTCGGCCAACAGACGCACCAGCGGGTCGGGGCGCCACAGCACCGCCGGGACATTGCCCTGCCCTGCCCCGGCCTGGATGGCGGCCCAGGCGGCGCGGAAGGCCTCCAACTCGGCCTCCAGCTCGCCTTCGGCGGCGTTGGTGGCATGGGTGCGGACAACCACACCCTCGTCCTCGGCAAGGCACGGCTCCAGGCGGGCCAGCAGGCGCTCGCGCTTCTCGTCGGACAGCTTGCGCGACACCGACAGGCCCGGCCGGGTCGGGGTGTAGGCCAAGTAGCGGCCGGACAGCGACATCTCGGTGGTAAGCGTGGCGCCCTTGCCGCCTTGGGCGTCGGCCTTGACCTGCACCAGCACGGTCGCGCCCTGAGTCAGCCCCTTGCCTTGCAGGAATCCCGGCTTGTCCTGGCCGATATCGACGAAGACGGCACCCAGCTTGGGGGCCACCTCGACCACCCGGCCCAGCACCACGGCGCCGGCCAGCAGTTCGGGCCGCACCAGCACCAGATCGGCCAGCCGGCCATCGCGCACCAGGGCCAGGCGGTTTTCGCCCGGACCCCAGGAATACAGAATTTCAGTGGCCATGAACCCCGGTGCCCTTCAGCAATGCAGCGGTCTCGAACAGCGGCAGCCCGACCACGTTGGAATACGAGCCGATCAGCTGGCGCACGAAGATGGCGGCCAGGCCCTGGATGGCGTAGCCGCCGGCCTTGCCATGCCACTCGCCCGAGGCGATGTAGGCCTCCAACTCGGCGTGGTCGAGGCGCTTGAAGGTGACGATGGTGGTCACGCTACGGGCGCGCAACTTGCCATCGGGCGCCAACAGCGCCACGCCGCCATGGACACGGTGGCGACAGCCCGACAGCAGGCCCAGGCACTGGCGCGCGGTGCGCTCGTCCTCGGCCTTGGGCAGAATGCGCCGGCCACAGGCAACGACGGTGTCGGCGGCCAGGATGAAGCGGCCGGGATGGCGCGCAGCCACGGCGCGGGCCTTGTCCTCGGCCAGCCGCGCGGCATGGGGCAGCGGCAATTCGCCCTTGAGCGGGGTTTCGTCGAGCTCGGCCGGATCGACGGCGGCGGGGGTGATGCCGATCTGGCTCAGCAGGTCCAGACGACGGGGAGAGGCGGAGGCCAGAACCAGCCCCGGAACCTCGACAGGAATACCTGTCATTACTTGAATCGGAATGTAATGCGGCCCTTGCTCAAGTCGTAGGGGGTCATCTCAACGTTGACCCGGTCGCCAGCCAGCACACGGATGCGATTCTTGCGCATCTTGCCCGAGGTATGGGCGAGGATCTCGGCCTCGTTGTCGAGCTGTACGCGGAACATCGCATTGGGCAACAGTTCCACCACCGTGCCCGAGAACTCGATCGCGTCCTCTTTGGCCATTTTCCCTTCCGTTCAACAGCTGGCAAGCCGCGCAAATAAGTGAGCGCTCAAAACCAGAAGGTCAAGCGGAATCAGGGGGTTCCACGCCGGCGGCGATCCGTGCGGATCACTCCCTTGCCAGCGGCTGGGTGGGGAAGCGCTGCAGGATGTGGCGCATTAGTTCGTCGCGCACCTGGCGATAGGCATCCAGGCGCGCTTCGCGCGAGCCCTCGACCAGGGTGGGGTCGAACGTGGGCCAGAACTCGACCTCGCAGGAATTGGTGCGGGTCAGCTCCACCGCCTTGTGCTGGGCCTCGGGGCTCAGGGAGATGATGACATCGAAGCTGTCGTCCTCCAAATCCTCGAAAGTCTTGGGCCTATGCTTCGAGATGTCGATGCCGATCTCGTCCATCACCGCCACGGCGAAGGGGTCCGGGTCGTCGATCTTCACCCCCACCGAATCGACGAAGATGCTCTTGCCGTGGAAGCGGCGGAAGATGCCGGCGGCCATGGGCGAACGGATGGCGTTGAACGTGCAGCAGAACAGGACGGCGGATGGAAGATCGCCGGCCATGTCAGCCCGCATGTCCCAGTCCCGCACCGCTTTGATCGCGTTTCGGGGAGCCAAAGTGCCAAGTCGCGGCTTGCAGCCAAGGCTGACCGCCTTGGCAAGAGCCGCGACGCCAGCAATTTGCCGCCGAAACGCGACCCTTGCGGGCGGGGCGAATATGGCGACACAGTACGTTATCGGTCTTGGCCGATGTCCCGCATCGGCCTGCACCCGCTGCCTGCTGTGTCGCCATATTCGCCTCCGTCAAAGCGATGCGGGACTGGGACATGCGGGCTTAGCCGCGAATGTGCAGGACGCAGATGAGCGTGAACAGCCGCCGGGCGGTGTCGAAATCCACGTCCACCTTGGCCGCGAGGCGCTCCTTGAGCAGCTCGGAGCCCTCGTTGTGCAGGCCGCGCCGGCCCATGTCGATGGCCTCGATCTGCGACGGCGTCGCCTTCTTGATGGCGGCGTAATAGCTTTCGCAGACAAGGAAGTAATCCTTGACGATGGATTGGAAGGGCTTGAGCGGCAGCGGCACCTCGAGCAGCGGGTGATCGTCGGTGGTGCGCACGTCGAACATCAGCCGGTTGTCCACCAGGCTGATGTGCAGGTTGTAGGGCCCCTGGAAGTCGCCGTGGGGAGCGAAGTAATTCTCCTCCAGCAGGTCGTAGATGGCGATGTTGCGCTCGTGCTCCACCTCCGCCCTGCGGCGCACCATGGTGCGCTCGTCCAGCTGAACGTGCGCGATACGCTGGCGGTGGGGCACGGGCGTCTAGCCCCGGCCCAGGTTCAGGCGCAACGCCACCGACAGGCCGTGGGCGCCCAGCCCCTCGGCACCGGCCAGCGCAACCGCCGCCGGACCGATGGCCCGCAAGCTGTCGGCGTCGCAGCCCAGCATGGTGGTGCGCTTCATGAAATCGTGCACGCCCAGCCCCGACGAGAAACGGGCGGAGCGCGCCGTCGGCAGCACGTGGTTGGGTCCGCCCACATAGTCGCCCACCGCCTCGGGGGTGTAACGCCCCAGGAAAATGGCGCCGGCATTGCGGATCTTGGCGGCCAGGGCATCCGGATCGGCCACCGCCAGTTCCAGGTGCTCGGGCGCCACCCGGTCCACCAGCGGCACGGCGGCATCCAGGTCGGGCACCACGATGATGGCGCCATGGGCCTCCCAGCTCTCGCGGGCGATCTTGGCGCGTGGCAGGGTGGCGAGATGGCTCTCCACCGCCTGGGCCACGCGGTCGCCGAACGAGGAATCATCGGTGATCAGGATGGATTGGGCGGCGGTGTCATGCTCGGCCTGGGACAGCAGGTCGGCGGCGATCCACGAGGGGTCGTTGGCGCCGTCGGCCACCACCAGGATTTCCGACGGGCCGGCGATCATGTCGATACCCACGGTGCCGAATACCTGGCGCTTGGCGGCGGCCACATAGGCGTTGCCGGGACCGACGATCTTGTCGACCGGGCAGATAGTGTCGGTGCCAAAGGCGAGCGCGGCCACGGCCTGGGCGCCGCCGACGCGATAGATCTCGTCCACTCCGGCCAGACGGGCGGCGGCCAGCACCAGCGGGTTCAACTTGCCATCGGGGGTGGGCACCACCATCACCAGGCGGTCAACGCCGGCCACCTTGGCCGGCACCGCATTCATCAGCACCGACGACGGATAGGCGGCGGTGCCGCCCGGCACGTACAGGCCGGCGGCCTGCACCGCACTCCAGCGACAACCGAGCCGAACGCCGGCGGCGTCGGTATAGGCATAGCTCTCGGGCAACTGGCGGCGGTGGAAGTCACCGATACGCTCGGCAGCCAACTCCAGCGACGTCATCAGGTCGGCCGGCACCTCGGTCAGGGCGGCATCCACCTCGGCCTTGGTGATGCGCAACGTTCCGGCCGACAGCTCGGGCAGGCGGTCGAAACGCTTGGTGTACTCGATCAGCGCCTCGTCGCCGCGCGAACGCACGTCGGCGATGATGGCGGCAACAGCGGCGTTCACGTCGGCATCCGTCTCGCGCTTCATGTCAAGAAGGGCGAGGAACTGGGCCTCGAAATCGGCCGAACGGGCATCAAGCCGCAGCATTGGCAGCCTCGCAGGCGGAACGGAAGCGCTCGATCCAGCCAGTCATCTCGGCCGGGCGGGTCTTGAGCGCGGCGCGGTTGACGATCAGGCGCGACGTCACCTGGGCGATCACCTCGACCTCCTTCAGGCCATTGGCCTTCAGCGTCGAACCGGAAGAGACCAGATCGACGATGCGTGAGCACAGGCCCAGGCTGGGCGCCAGTTCCATGGCGCCGTTCAGCTTGACGCACTCGGCCTGGACGCCGCGATCGGCGAAGAAGCGCTTGGTCGTCTCGGGATATTTGGTGGCGATGCGCACGTGGCTCCAGCGGCGCGGATCGTCACCCTCGGCCATGTCCACCGGCTCGGCCACGGACAGGCGGCAGGCACCGATGCCCAGGTCGAGCGGCGCGTAGATTTCCGGGTAGTCGAACTCCACCAGCACGTCGTTGCCGGCAACGCCCAGGTGGGCGGCTCCGAAGGCGACGAAGGTGGCGACGTCGAACGAGCGCACACGGATGATGTCGATATGGGGATGGTTGGTGGCGAAGCGCAGCAGCCGGGTCTTGGGGTCGTCGAACTCGGCCTCGGGCTCGATACCAGCGGCACGAACCAGCGGCATGCACTCATCCAGAATGCGCCCCTTGGGAAGGGCGATCACCAACTTGTCTTCCATCACCACGATCTTGGAACTCCGCGAAAGGGGAGCAATCATTACCTAAAACAGGCCGTCTATACCAGACCCGCAAGCTTGGACGCCAGCCAACGGCCGATCTTCTCGGCACCCTGAGGGGTGTTGTGCAG
>DATJKV010000298.1:0-10790 GCA_035491155.1 Magnetospirillum sp.
AGTCTTCTCCGCGCAAAGGTTGACTTTCTGAATCGATACGCGGATAGTCCCGCCTTTCCTTTTCAGCGCGCCGGTCCTGGTCGTCCACAGGGGACGAGGGCTCCCGGCGTTGCAGGCGGGGAGTGTGGAGAAGTGTTTCCTGTCGTAATGCCGACCTATGCACGTGCCGACATCGCCTTCGAGCGGGGCGAGGGTGCTTATCTGTGGTCGACTGACGGGCGACGACTGCTGGATTTCGGTGCGGGCGTGGCGGTGACTGCGCTCGGCCATTGCCATCCCCGGCTGGTCAAGGCGCTGCAGGAACAGGCGGCCAAGCTGTGGCATACCTCGAATCTGTACCGGGTGCCGGGCCAGGAGCGGGTGGCGGCCAAGCTGGTCGAGCACACCTTCGCCGAGACCGTGTTCTTCTGCAACTCGGGCGCCGAGGCCAACGAGGCCGCCATCAAGATGGCACGCAAGTACCATTACGAGGGCGGTGACAAGGGGCGGTGCGAGATCATCTGCGCGACCGGCGCCTTCCATGGCCGCACGCTGGCGACCATCGCCGCCGGCGGCCAGGACAAGCACCTCAAGGGCTTCGACCCGGTGGTGCAGGGCTTCGTGCACGTGCCCTACGGCAACCTGAACGCCCTGCGTGCCGCCATCACCCCCCAGACCGCCGCCATCCTGGTGGAACCGGTGCAGGGCGAGGGCGGCGTCTTCGTGGGCGAGCCCGACTATCTGAAGCGGCTGCGGGCCACCGCCGACGAGTTCGGCCTGCTGCTGATCTTCGACGAGGTGCAGACCGGCATGGGCCGCACCGGCGCCCTGTTCGCCCATCAGGCTGCGGGCGTGATGCCCGATATCATGCCGGTGGCCAAGGGTCTGGGCGGCGGTTTCCCGGTGGGTGCCTGCCTGGCCACCGCCAAGGCGGCGCGCGGCATGACCGCCGGCGCCCACGGCTCCACCTTTGGCGGCAACCCGCTGGCCATGGCCGCCGCCGAGGCGGTGCTGGATGTCATGCTGGAACCCGGCTTCCTGTCCGACGTCGCCCATTGGGGCGAGGTGCTGAAGGGCAAGCTGGTGGCGCTGGCCGAGCGCTTCCCCAATGTGATCGAGGAGGTGCGCGGCACCGGCATGATGCTGGGGCTGAAATGCCGCATCCCCAACACCGAGCTGTCGGCCCGGTTGCTGGCCAACGGCCTGCTGACCGTCGGCGCCGGCGACAACGTCGTGCGGCTTTTGCCGCCGCTGATTATCCGCGAGCAGGAGATCGAGGAAGCCCTCGACATCCTGACCCGGACGCTTTCCGAGGTGACCCTATGACCGTTAATCCCCCCCGCACTCGGGCGGGGCAGACCCGGCATTTCCTGGATCTGGACCGCTTCGACACCGAGACGCTGCGGCGCATTCTCGATCTCGGCGCGTCGTACAAGCGCGGCGACCAGCCCTTCGGCAAGGACAAGCCGCTGTCCGGCCGCCTGCTGGCCATGATTTTCGAAAAGCCGTCCACCCGCACCCGCGTCTCGTTCGAGGCCGGCATGAAGCAACTGGGCGGCGACGTGATCGTGTTGTCGCGTGGTGACACCCAGCTGGGCCGCGGCGAGACCATCGCCGATACCGCCCGCGTGCTGTCGCGCTATGTCGACGCCATCATGATCCGCACCGACGATCCCCATAAGCTGGAGGAATTGTCGGCCTACGCCACCGTGCCGGTGATCAACGGCCTGACCGACCGCACCCATCCGTGCCAGGTGATGGCCGACGTGATGACCTTCGAGGAGCATCGCGGTTCGCTGGAGGGCAAGGTGGTGGCCTGGGTGGGCGATGGCAACAACGTCTCTGCCAGCTGGATCCAGGCGGCCGCCCATTTCGGCTGCGAGATCCGCTTCGCCTGTCCCGACAGCCTGGATCCCGAGCAGACCGTGGTGGACTGGGCCCGCGCCCAGGGCGCCAAGGTCAGCCTTGGCCGCGACCCGCAGGCGGCGGTGGCCGGCGCCCATCTGGTGTTGACCGATACCTGGGTGTCCATGGGCTGCGAGGATACCGACCGGCCCGACCTGCTGACCCCCTATCAGGTCAACGACGCCCTGATGGCCAAGGCCGATCCCTCGGCGCTGTTCATGCACTGCCTGCCCGCCCACCGCAACGAAGAGGTCACCGACTCGGTGATGGATGGCCCGCAATCCGTCGTGTGGGACGAGGCGGAAAACCGCTTGCATGTTCAGAAGGGCATCCTCACTTGGTGTCTTCTTTAGTACCGGCGAACCGGTAGGCCGGTTCGCCGTGTGGCCACTCGCCGGACGCGGACGCCCGCCCGCCTGGCCGTCACCTTGATGGCGGCCAGCCGGCGAATAGAGGAATTGAGTTCGCCGGAATGAGCGATACCTTTACGAACGATTTCATCCTCCCCTTCCAGGTAGCTTCCGGCGCGGTGCGCGGCCGCATGGTGCGGCTGGGTCCGGCGGTGGATTCCATCCTCGCCGGTCACGGCTATCCGCCGGTGGTGAGCCGCCTGCTGGCCGAGACGGTGGCGCTGGCCGCCACCTTGGCCGGCTCGCTGAAGTATGATGGCATCTTCACCTTGCAGGCGCAGGGCAATGGTCCCGTCAGCCTGGTGTTGGCCGACGTCACCAGTGGCGGTGATCTTCGCGCCTACGCCCGTTTCGACGACACGCGCCTGGCCGGCGAGACGGTGCCTGAGCTGCTGGGCACCGGCTATCTCGCCTTCACCGTGGACCAGGGGCCCAAGACCGAGCGCTACCAGGGCATCGTCGAACTCATCGGCGCCACGCTGGCCGAGTGCGCCAAGCAGTACTTCGCCCAGTCCGAGCAGTTGGATACCGAGGTGGTGGTGGCCTCGCGCCCGCCCGCCGGGGACAAGGGCTGGGAATCAGGGGCGCTGATGATCCAGCGCATGCCCGGCGGTCAGCCGGGCTCGCCCATTCTGACCCATGACGAATCCATCGAGGCGTGGCGTACCGCCACCATCCTGCTGGGCAGCCTGACCGAGGCCGAGCTGCTGGACGTCACCCTTCCGGCTGCCCAGGTGCCCTATCGCCTGTTCCATGCCGAAGGCTTGCAGGCCTGGGAGCCCAAGGCGCTGCGGGCCCAATGTCGCTGCTCGGAAGCCAAGATCGCCAGCGCCCTGCGTTCGATTCCGCGTGCCGAGATCGAGGCGTTGCGGCATGAGGACGGCAAGGTGACCATCACCTGTGAGTTCTGCCGTACGGTCTATGCGTTCGACGACGAGGCGTTGGAGCGGGTCTACGCTCCTTGACGACCTTGATCCGCATGGCAGAATAACCCGAGAAATCCACTAAGAACGGGAAGCCCCCCATGTTCCTCCGTCCCTCCCGCGTGGCGCTGGCGCTCACCTGTGTGCTGGCGCTCGCCGGCTGTCAGAACAAGCCGCCCGTGCAGAAGCTCCCCGAGATCAGCTTCGCCGACAAGCGTCCATTCAATCTGGATGTGGGACAGCTGGAGATCGTCCCTGAATACGTATCGCCGGCCAAGCGTCCCAATATCGAGCACCTGATGCCGGTGAGCCCCGAGAACGCCACCGTGCGTTGGGCCCAGGACCGCCTGCACCCCGTCGGCCGCTCGGGCTATGCGCGGGTGGTGATCCGCGATGCCCGCGTGGTGGAAGTGCCGCTGAAGACCGATAAGAGCTTTACCGGCCTCTTCAAGGAAGAGCAGTCCGAGCGCTATGACGGTACCTTGGACGTTGCCATCCAGATCCTGGACGAGCGCCACATGCCGGTGGCCGACGTGGTCGCCCGCGCAACCCGCACCAAGACGGTGCCGGAGGGCGTATCGCTCAACGAACGCGACCGGGTGCTCTACGAAATCACCGAATCCCTCATCCGCGACATCGATGCCCAGATGGACGGGCTGGTCCGTTCCTACCTGAACCGCTGGGTGATGTAGTCGCCGGCATACGGATGCCGCATCACATGGCCGGGCTTGTCCCGGCCATGTTCGTTTGGGGCTCATGCCGGCCAAGCGAGCGGATGCGAGCGCCTGCCGTATTTACTGATCCCAGAAGCTGGGCACTACCAGCACCAGCAGGATGAACATCTCCAGCCGCCCAAACAGCATGCCGCCGGCCAGCAGCAGCTTGGCCATGTCGGGCAGCGGTGCGAAGGTGGACCCCGGGCCGATGGTCTCGCCCAGGCCGGGGCCGAGATTGGAGATGGCCGAGGCGGCGCCCGACACCGAGGTGATGAAGTCCAGGCCCATGAAGCCCAGCAGCATGGACAGCACGGCGAAGCCCAGCACGTAGACGACCAGGAAGCCCATGGCCGATGCCAGCACGTCCTCGGAAATGGGCTTCTTGTTGAACGTGGGGATCTCGATGCCATGCGGGCGCAGCAGGCGGTGCAACTGAACGCGGGCGTTGGCGAACAGCAGCTTCAGGCGAAAGACCTTGATGCCGGCGGCGGCCGAGCCGGCACAGCCGCCGACGAAGGTCAAAAAGAATAAGATGGCCGCAGGCAGGCCGGTCCAGTCGCTGTAATCGATGGTCACCAGGCCGGTGCCGGTCATCACCGACACCACGGTGAAGACGCCGTGACGCATTGCCGTCAGCGGCTCGAAGCCGCGCGCCACCATCAGCCACAGCACAACTGCTGCAGCGCCCAGCCCCATCAGGCCCAGGTACCAGCGCACCTGCTGGTCGCGCAGGATGGCGCGCCATTGGCCCTGGGCCATCAGCGGAAACAACAGGTAGGGGATGCCTCCCAGGACCATGCCGATGCAGGCGATCAGGTCGATCATCGAATTGTTGTAGGCACCCAGCGACATGTCCTTGGTGCCGAAGCCCCCGGTGGAGATGGTGCTCATGGCGTGGATGGCGGCGTCGAAGCGGGGCATGCCCGCCAGCCACAGGGCGGCCCACAGGCCCACCGTCAGGCTGACGTAAACGCCCAGGATGGTTCTGCCCAGGCGGGCGGTGCGCGGGCTGGCCGGTTCGCCGGCGCCCAGGCCTTGGACGCGGAAAATCTGCATGCCGCCGATGTGCAGGGTTGGCAGCACCGCCACCGCCATCACGATGATGCCGATGCCGCCCATCCAGTTCAGCAGGCCGCGCCACAGCAGCAGTCCCGGCGGCATGCGCTCCAGACCCGAGATCACCGTGCTTGCGGTGGTGGTCAGCCCGCTGGTGGCCTCGAAGATGGCGTCCACGGTGGACAGGTGGGCCGGTCCCGAGGCCAGCGGCAGCGCCGCAAACAGGCAAGGGGCGAGCCAGCCCAGGGCGGCGGCCAGGTAGGTCTGGCGCACGGTAAGCACGCGGAAGTCGGTGCGGGTGCCCAGCATCAGGCCCAGGCCGGCGAACAGGGTGGCGCCGCCCGACAGCACAAAGACCTGCCATTCGTCGTTTGCGGCGATCAGATCGGCCAGGGCCGGCAGCGCCATGGCGGCGGCCAGCAGGCACAGGATCACGCCGACGATCTGAAGCACGGGACGGAAGTCGGTCATGGCGCTCAGCCCCGCCAGAAGGAACGGGTGAACAAGACGATGACGCTGAACAGCTCCAGGCGGCCCAGCACCATCTCGAAGGCCATGATCCACTTGGCCGCTTCCGGCACCGACTTGTAATTGCCGGCCGGTCCGATCACCGCCCCCAGGCCCGGTCCCACGTTGGACAGGGCCTGGGCCGAGCCGGACAGGGCACTGATCAGGTCCATGCCGGCCACCGTCAGGCCGAGGGCGAAGAAGGCGAAGGTCAGGAAGAAGACGGTAACGAAGCCCAGCACGGATTCCAGCACAGGCTGGGGGATGCGGCGCTGGTTGAAGTCGACGAAGAAGATGCCGTGCGGGTGCAGCAGGCGCTTCAGGTGGACGCCGGCCAGCTTGAACAAGACCTCCCAGCGGAAAATTTTCACGCCGCCCGCGGTGGAGCCGGTGCATCCGCCGATGAACAGCAGGATGAAGAACACCACCTGGGCGAAGCCGCCCCAGGCGTTGTAGTCGATGGAGGAAAAGCCCGAGGTGGTGACGATGCTGACCACGTTGAAGGTGGCGTGGGTCAGGGCATCGCCCGGCTCCATGTCGTTCACCGCCCATTGCCAGAAGGCCAGCAGGCTGGCGAAGAAGGCGACGAAATTCACATACCAGCGGACCTGGCTGTCGTGCAGGAACGGCCAGGCATGTCGTTTCCACGGTGAGACGAACAGGGCCAGGGGGGCGCCGCCGACCAGCATGGCCAGCACCATCACCCATTGCGCCGCCGGCCCCCAATGGGCCAGCGACCGGTCCGAGGTGGAAAAGCCGCCGGTGCTGAGCGCCGAGAAGGCGTGGCACACCGCGTCGAAGATATCCATGCCCGCCAGCCAAAGGGCGGCGGTGGTGGCGGTGGTGAAGCTGAGGTAGACCAGCGAGATGGAGCCGGCCACCTGAGCCACGCGCGGCTTGACCTTGTCGCTCTTGTCCGAGCTTTCCATCTTGAACAACTGCATGCCGCCGATGCGCAGCGACGGCATCAGCGCCACCGCCATCACCATGAAGGCTAGGCCGCCCAGCCAGTTGAGCAGGGCCCGCCACAGCAGAAGGCCGCGCGGAGCGTGGTCAAGTCCGGCAATGACGGTGGAGCCGGTGGTGGTGAAGCCGCTGGTGGCCTCGAACACGCCATCGGCCACCGACAGGCCTACGCCGGAAAAGATGAAGGGCAGGGCGGCAAAGGCCGACACCAGGAACCAGGCGCTGCCGGTAAGCAGGAAGGCTTGGTGGGTGGTGAGCGAGCGTTGCCGCTCGGGCCAGGCGCCCAGCGCCATGCCGAAGCCGATGAAGCCGGTGGTCAGGCCCGACAGCGCGAAGACGCGCCAGTCGGGATCGGCGGAGACGGAATCGACCAGTGCCGGCACGCCCATGGCCGCAGCCAGGATGAGCAGCAGAATGCCATTGATGAAGATGACCGGCTTGAAGTCGATCAACGATAAAAGCCCCCTGATGTCGACAGGACTAATGGCGCGCTTCAGGCAAGCTGTCCAGAGAATCGTGCCGCAGCTATGATGCCGCCATGGAACAACCGGTCTATCTTCCGCTCTATGCCGATGGAACCTTGCGCGGCCGCGCCGATCAAGCGATGGCTCGTTTGGCGGCCTGTACCTTGTGCGCGCGGCGCTGCGGCGCCGACCGCACCCAGGGTATTCGCCGCGCCTCGTGCCAGACCGGGGCCGTCGCGCCCATCGGGCGGTGGGGTGTGGCCGAGGCTGCCGAATCCTGTCTGGCGGGGGCGGGAGAAATCTTGTTCGCGGGCTGTAACCTCCGCTGCTTGGCCTGCTCCACCTGGGAGGCGAGTTGGGAGGGCCAGGGCGACGTGGCGGATCTGGCCGACCTGCTGCAGGCCTTGCAGGAGCGGGGGCACCGGCTGGTCGTGCTGTCCAGCCCAAGCCACGTGCCGGCGCAGATATTGGATGGCGTGTGCCGGGCGGTGGAACGGGGATTCCAACTCAGGCTGGCGTGGCAGACCGGCGCCTATGACAGCATCGAGACGCTGGCGCTGCTGGACGGCGTGATCGACCTTTACGTTGCCGATTTCAAGCACGGCGACGCCGCCATCGCGCGGCAATGCACCGGCGTGGCCGACTATCCCCAGGTGGCGGCGCGGGCGGTGACCGAGATGTACCGGCAGGTGGGGCCGTTGGAGGTGGACGAAAACGGCCTCGCCCGGCGCGGCCTGCTGGTGCGCCATCTGGTGCTGCCCAATGGACTGGCCGGCAGCGAGGCCGTCTTCTCAGGCCTGCCGCCGGGCACGCTTGTCCACATCATGGATGATTACCAGCCGCTCCACCGCGCCAACCGGGCGCCCAAACTGAACCGCCGCCCCTCGGCGGACGAGGTGGCGGCGGTCAGGGAAAGCGCTCTTAGAAGAGGATTACGGCTGGTCTGACCGTGACGCAGAAATCTGCCTCACGTGAGGCCCGTTGCCGGGCGTGGCCATCCGGCCGCTTGGCCGCTCGCTCAATGCTCGCAGGAGCGCCGCTCTAGGCGTTGGAGAGGCCCTCGTGGCGGCCCTGGATCAGCGCCATGAATTCGCGGCGGGTGGCCGGATTATTGCGGAAGGCGCCCAGCATGCGGCTGGTCACCATGGTGACGCCGGGCTTGTGGATGCCGCGGGTGGTCATGCATTCGTGCGCCGCCTCGATCACCACTGCGACGCCCTTGGGCTGCAACACCTCGTTGATGGTGTTGGCGATCTGGCTGGTCAGCTTTTCCTGGATCTGCAGGCGCTTGGCGAATACTTCGACCACGCGGGCCAGCTTGGAGATGCCCACCACCCGGCGGTCGGGCAGGTAGGCGACATGGACCTTGCCGATGATGGGCACCATGTGGTGCTCGCAATGGCTTTCCAGGCGGATATCGCGCAGTAGCACCATCTCGTCGTAGCCTTCGGTCTCCTCGAAGGTACGCTGAAGCATGTCCACCGGGTCCTGGTCGTAACCGGCGAAAAATTCCTCGTAGGCGCGCACCACTCGCTCCGGAGTGCCCACCAGGCCCTCGCGGTCGGCATCGTCGCCGGCCCAGCGGATCAGGGTGCGCACGGCGTCTTCGGCCTCGGCGCGGGTCGGGCGGTCGGTGGCGGCGGTGCGCAACTCGGGCGGCAGGGTGATTTCGCTCATGGGCCTTCCTGGCTTGGGGCCAATGCCCCTTATGGTCTATCGCCAACGGGATGTGGCGACGACTTTGCTGCGATGCAAGGGGTCAATTGAGGCGATGGACCTCGTGCGGGCTGTCCAGCGAAAACGCCGGGATGCGTACGCTGAAGGTCTCGCCCAAGTCACTCTCCATCTGGTAGGTGCCCATCATGATGCCCGATGGCGTCGCAAGGGGCGTGCCGCTGGTGTACTCATAGGTGCCGCCGGGGTGCAGCACCGGCTGCTCGCCCACCACGCCGGCGCCCTCGACTTCCTGCACGCGGCCCAGTGAGTCGGTGATCTTCCAGTGGCGGCGTTTCAACTGCACCGTATCCTCGCCATTGTTCTCGATGTGGACACGGTAGGCCCACACGTAGTGGCCATCGGCCGGCGAGGACTGGTCCTCCAGGTAGATGGGCTGGACCGTCACGGTGATGCCGCGAGTGGTCTCGGTGTACATGGCTTTGTCCTGAAAGGATGGCGATCCACGGGTCAATATTAGACCCGTTTCACGCCATGTCCATGGCCCAGGGCCTCTGCCCTAGCCCTCAAGGGCCAGGCGCAGGTCGTCAATCAGGTCATCGGCGTCCTCCAGGCCCACCGACAGGCGGATCAGCCCTTCGCCGATGCCCTGGGCCAGCTTGTCCTCGGGTGCCAGTCGCTGGTGGGTGGTGGTCCAGGGATGGCAGGCCAGGCTCTTGGCGTCGCCCAGGTTGTTGGAGATGTCGATGACCTCAAGCCCGTTCAACAGCTTGTAGGCCGCCGACTTGCCGCCCGCCAGGTCGAAGGAGACCACCCCGCCGAAGCCGCTCATCTGGCGCTTGGCCAAAGCGTGCTGGGGGTGGCTTTCCAGGCCGGGATACAGTGCGCGGGCGATTTCGGGCCGCGATTCGAGGAAACGCGCCACCTTGAGCGCGTTGTCGGCATGGCGCTCCACCCGCAGGTCCAAGGTCTCCAGTCCCTTCAGCAGCACCCAGGCATTGAAGGGTGACAAGGCCGGGCCGGTATGGCGCAGGTACGGGCCCAGCACGTCATTGCAGAACTCGGCCGAGCCCAGCACCGCGCCGCCCAGACAGCGGCCCTGGCCGTCGATGTGCTTGGTGGCGGAATAAACCACCACGTCGGCGCCCAGTTTCAGCGGCGACTGGAAGATGGGGGTGGCGAACACGTTGTCCACGACCAACCGGCCGCCCGCCTTGTGGGTCAGGTCGGCTACCGCGGCCAAGTCGATGATTTCCAGCGTCGGATTGGACGGGGTCTCCACGAACACCGCCTGGGTCGATTTGGCCAGCGCGCGTGCCCATTGGCCCAGGTCGGTGCCGTCGACGAACTCCACCTCGATGCCGAAGCGCGGCAGCAGGTCGCCGATGATCCAGGTGCAGGAGCCGAACAGGGCGCGTGGCGCCACCACGCGGTCGCCCGCTTTGAGCTGGCACACCAGGGCGGCGTGGACCGCGGCCATTCCCGACGAGGTGGCGCGGCAGGCCCCGGCCCCTTCCAACGCCGCCAGCCGTTCCTCGAATACGGCGACGGTGGGGTTCTTGAAGCGGGAATAGACCATACGATCCCGGGTGCCGTCGAAGCTCTCTTCGGCCTCCTCGGCTGTTTCATAGACGTAGCCGGAATTCATGAAGATGGCTTCGGACGTCTCGGAAAAGCCGGTGCGGGCCAGGCCGGAGCGCACCTGGCGGGTGCGCGGACGAAGCTCACGGGTGGTGGGAGTGCGTTTGGTCATGATCAGCCCCTTGGCAATCAGGCAACAAAAAACCCGACCTCTGTCCAAAGCGGTCGGGGTACGGGCATTTCGAGCCTGAACCTCTTTAGCGCTTTGTTTAACGTGGCCGCAATCCGGTCGGTCAAATCACCACGTTCTCCAGAGATAGCCCTCCGCCCGGCTCGCCGTCAAGCCCGTCACGGCCATGACCTCAAGTATGACCATTCGGCTAAATGCGACAAAAAGGCGGGAGGGGCTCTTGAGAGAGGAGGGTAGTCGGGCGTATGTTGCAACGCAGCACGCCCTTGCCGAAAGGAAGATCATGGACGCTTATGTGAAGCCGTATCAACAGGTTACCAAGTTGGACCTGACCGGTAAGAAGGGCCTGGTGGTGGGTATCGCCAACGACCAGAGCATCGCCTATGGCTGCGCCAAGCACTGCCGCGCCTATGGGGCCG
>DATJKV010000299.1:0-5974 GCA_035491155.1 Magnetospirillum sp.
AGATCGATCAGACATTCGTCCGCAACATCGTCACCAGCCAGGAGGATCGGGTGCTGGTGGAATCCACCGTGCAGATGTGCCGGCGCATGGGGCTGGTGACGGTCGCCGAGGGAGTGGAAAATCAGGCCTGCGCCGACATGCTGGCGAGCATGGGCTGTGATCTGGGGCAGGGCTATCTGTTTGCGCCGCCGCTGCCGGCCAAGGACCTACTGGCGTTCTGGCGCGCCAACCATTCATCGGCGCGCCAGCAGCTCAAACGCTAAAGGCCTATTCGGCCGCCGGCTTCTCCACCTTGTAGATCTCGCCGCCTTCCGAGCGGAACTTTTCGCTCATGGCCTCCATGCCCTGTTCGGCGGCGATATCGCGCACCTCCTGGCTGATCTTGTAGGCGCAGAATTTCGGGCCGCACATGGAGCAGAAGTGGGCCAGCTTGGCGCCTTCCGCCGGCAGGGTCTGGTCGTGGAAGTCCTGGGCCTTCTCGGGGTCCAGCGACAGGTGGAACTGGTCCTTCCAGCGGAACTCGAAGCGGGCGCGGCTCAGCGCATCGTCGCGCTCGCGCGCCGCCGGATGGCCCTTGGCCAAGTCGGCGGCATGGGCAGCCAGCTTGTAGGTAACCACGCCTTCACGCACGTCCTGGCGGTCGGGCAGGCCCAGATGCTCTTTGGGGGTCACGTAGCACAGCATGGCGGTGCCGAACCAGCCGATCATGGCGGCGCCGATGGCCGAGGTGATGTGGTCGTAGCCGGGCGCGATGTCGGTGACCAGCGGGCCCAAGGTGTAGAAGGGGGCCTCGCCGCACAGCTTCAGCTGCTTCTCGACGTTGACCTTGATCTTGTGCATGGGCACGTGACCGGGGCCCTCGATGATCACCTGGCAATCGTGCTTCCAGGCGATATGGGTCAGCTCGCCGAGCGTCTCCAACTCGGCGAACTGCGCGGCGTCGTTGGCATCGGCGATGGAGCCAGGGCGCAGGCCATCGCCCAGCGAGAAGGCCACGTCATAAGCCTTGAGGATCTGGCAGATGTCCTCGAAGTGGGTGTAGAGGAAGTTCTCCTTGTGGTGCGCCAGGCACCACTTGGCCATGATCGAGCCGCCGCGGCTGACGATGCCGGTGACGCGCTTGGCGGTCAGCGGGATATGGGCCAGGCGCAGACCGGCGTGAATGGTGAAATAGTCGACGCCCTGCTCGCACTGCTCGATCAGGGTGTCCTTGAAGACCTCCCAGGTCAGGTCCTCGGCCTTGCCGTTGACCTTCTCCAGCGCCTGGTAGATCGGCACGGTGCCGATGGGAACCGGGGAATTGCGCAGGATCCATTCACGGGTGGCGTGGATATGGCGGCCGGTCGACAGGTCCATCACCGTGTCGGCGCCCCAGCGGATGGCCCACACCAGCTTTTCCACCTCTTCCGACACCGACGACGCCACGGCGGAGTTGCCAATGTTGGCGTTGATCTTGGTGAGGAAGTTGCGGCCGATGATCATCGGCTCGGCTTCGGGATGGTTGATGTTGCTGGGGATGATGGCGCGGCCGCGTGCGATTTCCGAGCGCACGAATTCGGGGGTCACTTGGTCGGGGATGTCGGCGCCGTAGTCTTCGCCGTCGCGCGCTGCGACCTCGCGCGCCTCGGCGAGGCGCAGGTTCTCGCGGATGGCGACGTATTCCATTTCCGGGGTGATAATGCCGGCCCGGGCATAGGCCAGCTGGGTCACCGCCTTGGCCCCCTTGGCACGCAGCGGGCGGCGGCCCTGGCGGTCGAATACCGGCACGCCGATGGTCTCGCCGGGCTTCAGGCCGTCATCCTCGGGGCGATGGGCGCGGCCCTCATAGGTCTCGACGTCGCCGCGCTCCTCGATCCAGCGCTGGCGCAGGGCGGCCAAGCCGTTGGTGATGTCGACGGAAGCGCCACATTCGGTATAGGGGCCCGAAGTGTCGTACAGGCGCACCGGCGCCTCGTTGGCGGAGGCCTCCAGGTCGATCTCGCGCATGGCGACGCGGATGTCGGGGCGCGAGCCCTCCACATGGATCTTGCGCGATCCCGGCAGCGGCCCGTTGGTGACCTTCAGCTCTTCGGACATTGGCCCATTCCCTCAAATATTGGGGACAGGCCGGCGGTGTGGAGCGGAGCTTCCGATCCCTTCGCCGGCATGACCCGGATCAGGTTCCAAGGGTCGCCGGCGGAACCGCTCCGGCCTCTCAGCCCCGCATCCGGGGCTCCCCTTCGGTCAAGCCTGGAGAGTGGGGTCGAGGGTGGGGAAAAGTCAACCCCACGGAAATTATGCTCTCTGGCGTCCCGGATTACCCTAAACCCTGACCAGCAGCGCCAAGCTCCGCGCATCCAGCGGATAGGCATCGCCCGAACCATGGACGCTGCTTTGGCGCATGGGTTCGAAGGTGTCGATCCACACCTCCCAGCGCCGGTCGGTGCCGGGCAGCGTGAAGGGGACGGGCTGCCAGAACGAGTTCAGCAGCAGCAGGAACGGCATGTCCCGCTGCGGTAGGCCGCCGTCGGTGGTGTAGTAGAAGTCACCGGTGTCGCCGGTGAACAGCATGCCCAGCGTGCGTGCCTCGGGGAATGCCCAGTCCTGCTCAGTCATCTCGCTGCCGTCGGGCTTCAGCCAGACCACGTCGGCGCCTTGCTCGGTGCGGCCGCGGAAAAAGCGGCGGCGGTGGAACACCGGGTGGTGCCGGCGGATGGCGATCAGGCGGCGGGTGAAGGCGATCAGGTCCTCGTCGGCCTTTTCCCAGTCGATCCAGGCGATGGGATTGTCCTGGCAATAGGCGTTGTTGTTGCCGCCCTGGGAATTGCCCAGTTCATCGCCGGCCAGCAGCATGGGCACGCCCTGGGACAGCATCAACGTGGCCAGCATGTTGCGCTGCTGGCGCCGCCGCAGGTCCAGGATGCCGGAATCGTCGGTCTCGCCCTCGGCGCCGCAATTCCAAGAGCTGTTATCGTCGGCGCCGTCGCGGTTGTCCTCGCCGTTGGCCTCGTTGTGCTTGTCGTTGTAGCTGGCCAGATCTGCCAGGGCGAAGCCGTCATGCGCGGTGATGAAGTTGATGCTGGACCACGGCCGCCGGCCCCGGTGGGCGAACAGATCGGCCGAACCGGTCAGCCGCGAGGCCAGTTCGGGCAGCTGATCCGGATCGCCCTTCCAGAACGAGCGCACCACGTCGCGGTAGCGGCCGTTCCACTCGGACCAGCCGGGGGGAAAACCGCCCACTTGGTAGCCGCCATGGCCCAGGTCCCACGGCTCGGCGATCAGCTTGACGTCTGACAGAATGGGGTCTTGGCGGATGGCGTCGAAAAAGGCCGAGCCCGGGTCGTAATGGAAGCCCTCGCGGGCGAGAGAGGCGGTGAGATCGAAGCGGAAGCCATCCACATGCATCTCGGTGACCCAATAGCGCAGGGAATCCAGCACCAGCTGCAGCACGCGCGGATGGCTGAGGTCCAGGGTGTTGCCGCAGCCGGTGGAGTCCCAGTAATAGCGCGGGTCCTCGGGCACCAGCTTGTAGTAGCTGGCGTTGTCGATGCCCTTGAAGCTGAAAGTGGGGCCCAGATGGTTGCCTTCGGCGGTGTGGTTGTAGACCACATCCAGGATGATCTCGATGCCCGCGTCGTGGAACCGGCGCACCATGGACTTGAACTCGGACAGCCGGCCGGTGCCCAGGTAGCGCGGCTCCACCGCGAAGAAGCCGATGGAATTGTAGCCCCAGTAGTTCTTCAAACCCCGCTCCACCAGCGAGCGGTCGTCGATGAAGGCGTGGATGGGCAACAGCTCCACCGCCGTCACCCCCAACGTCCGCAAATGCTCGGCCACCGCCGGCCAGGCCAGCCCGGCGCAGGTGCCGCGCCAACGCTCCGGGACCTCGGGATGCAACATGGTCATGCCGCGCACGTGCATCTCGTAGATAGCCGTCCGCGACCAATGGGTGTGGGGGCGGCGCCCGTCACCCCAGGTGAAGGCGGTGTCCACCACCACGCATTTGGGCATGGCGCGGGCATTGTCGCGGCGGTCGAAGGACAGGTCCTCGCGCGGGCTTCCCAGCCGGTAGGCGAAGTGGGCATCGGTCCAGCGAAGGCGGCCCTGGATGGACTTAGCATAGGGATCCAGCAGCAATTTGTGCGGATTGAAACGTTGGCCGGCCTGGGGCTGGTAGGGGCCGTGGACGCGGTAGCCGTACAGCTGGCCGGGCAGCAAATCGGGGACGTAGCCGTGCCAGACCTCGTCGGTGTATTCGGGCAGCGGGATGCGCTCGGTCTCACGCTCGCCCGAGGCATCGAACAGGCACAGTTCCACCTTCTCGGCGTTGGCCGAGAACAGGGCGAAATTGGCGCCGGCGCCATCCCAGGTGGCGCCAAGCGGGTGGGGCGCGCCCGGCCAGATGCGGGCGCGGGGAGCGAAGGGCATGGGCGGGAAGCCTCCCGTGACCGTTATCCCCAAGGTGGGGCGGAAAGCGAATTGGAACGAGTTGTGCTTCCGAGGGGGGAGGCCTCGTCACATCTCGTCGTTTGTGCCCGCGCCGGGAGGCGAGCCATACTTGGAATGGGGATGGCTTTGGCGGTTCGGCGGAGGCCGAGGGGCGGAGCCTGTGAAAGAGGTAGGGCACAACAAGGCGGTTCGGCTGATCACCGACACCCTGAAGGGGCCGGTGGCCGCCGTGTTTCGCTCGCTTGTCCCGGCTTTCTGCGATCTTGATGGGGATGAATTCTACGAAGCGGTGGTCGGTTCCAGCGACCTGCTGCACGGCTGCATGCTGATCTTCCGCAAGCGCCGTTCCGTCTTCGCCCACCTGCTGGTAGACGCGCAGGGCCGCCCTGTGAACGACGATTTCGTCGCCCTGCGCTGTGGTCGCTCGGTCCACGATATCATCGCCATGATCGTGCGCACCCACGCCAAGAAGCATTTCCGCGCCGTGCTCGGCGGCGACCCCAACGATCCCAACAGCAAGGCCGGCAAGCTGTACCTAGCCATGAACGAGTACCTGATTCATGAATGGCAGGTGCCGCTGGTACCCCATTACGCCCCCATGCCGGCGGCCAAGGCGCGCGAGCTGGGGCCCATGCTGCTGGACCTGAAAACCGCGGCCGAGGTGGATGAGGTGGTGGCCAAGGCCGGCGCTCGCCGTGCCGAGGTGGCGCCGCCATCAGCGCCGGTGGCCCCGGCCAACGCCAATGCCGGTCCGGCGGACGAGCTGGTCGTGATCGAGGACCATTCGCGCGAGCGCGACTTCTGGTGGGAGACGCTGAACGACCCGCTGGTTCGCCAGGCCATGGGGAGCTTGAGCGAGGCGGAGATGCGCGAACTGACCGCCGCGTTCTGCCAATTGGGCGAAGCCACCCGCTCGGAACTGCTGGCCCCCATGGGGCTGTCGCTCTACCAGGCGGCGGTGCTGCTGGGCATGTGCTACCGCACCCTCGGTCGCGCCGGTTTCGGCCAGATCTTCGGCAAGCCGGGCAGCCAGGGTGCCGTTTCGGCCTTCGCCGGCAAGCTGAGAGCCCGGAAGGTCAATTCAGGAACCAACCTGCGCGACCTCGCCCGCGCGGTCGAGGCGGTGCTTGCCTCCATGCCGAGGCCGCGCAGCGCCAAGATGGCGGCGGCGCGGTAACACCTTCGGCGAAATTGCAAATCACTCGCATTTTCTGTTGCGCCCGCCTCGGTGCCCTGCCAAGCTGAAGGCCATGTCCCATGAGGAGGCATTCATGGTCCTGTGGCGCAACCTGACCCCTGCCGTGCTCGCCGCGACCCAGAAGAAGCCGGCGCCCAAGCCGGCAACTAAGCCTGGGGCCAAGCCTAAGAGCTGACTGTTCAGCCTTCGCGCCACCCGCACGCCGTCAGGGCTGCCACCATGTGCTCGGGCGGCGGCGCCTCGACGCGGATGGCGGGCTTGGAGGGGGCGAGGGGCCTCAGGCCGATGCGGCGGGAGTGCAGGTGCAGCGGTTCTGCCGGCTCGGGGGGCGGGCCATAATAGGCATCG
>DATJKV010000300.1:0-2296 GCA_035491155.1 Magnetospirillum sp.
CGCTGGCCTGGGCCTCCTCGAACATGCGGCGCGACAGGTCCAGGTGCCAAGCGGAATAAACCTTGCCGCCGAAATTGCCGGGAACCTCGCGGTCGAAGCGGTCCGCCCACATCTTGTCGTGCTTGGCCTTCTCTTCCTCGCTCTCGAACTTGTAGGCGCCCTTCACATGGTGGTCGTCCTTGCGGCGGGCGCCGCAATCGGCACCGATAAGGTAGACCGTGCGGAAGCCCAGGGTGGCTCCCACCGAGAAGGCGGCGTTGGAAACCAGCGGATCGACGCCCTTCACCGACGGGACGTCGGGGGCCAGGATGGTGCTCGCGGTCAGCGCACCGCGTTGATAGAACCATGTGCGCTCGAATAAAGGCGGCACATTGGGTTGGACCGTAGAGCTTGCCACCAGGGTAATGCCCTGGAAGCCGTGCTTACCTTCCAGCCCGCTCAGGATGTCATAGACCATCTCGACGTTTTCGATCTCGCAATGGAGATCGGGCCTAATGCCAGCTTCCAGCAAGGGGCCCAGCGAGGTGCCGCATGACATCACCACCACGTGGTCGCGCCACTTTTGGATTTCCGGGATGGTGGCACGCAGCGATGGTCCGGAGCCGCAGACGAACAGCGGCACCTTCTGCTCGACATAGCGCTTGCCGGCCAGCTGATGAAACGCGTTGTTGGCAAAATTGCCGAAGGCGTTGGACATCATGACCATTTCGTCTTCGTAGAAGCCGGTATTCAGCTCTATGTGGCGCTGGCCTTCACGGAAGGTGCTGTAGGCCTCGCGCAGCACCCAGGAATAGTAATGGAAATAGCAATAGGTGCCGTCGAGGAACGGGCGCCCGTGGAAGATCACCTCGTGCTCGATGGCGCGGGCGATTTCGGCGGGCTTCTCGTAAAGAATGAATTGCAGGGCGACGCGTCGTTCCTCGGCCGCCTGGAAGATGGCGGCCCAGTCCACGACTTCCATGGAAAGCAGCAGGAACTCCGGCACCGGTTCGATCAGCACCAGGCGCCGGGCCGTTGTCTGCTCAAGCAACTGGGGGACGTGCAACCCCAAGCCGATGCCGAAGACCAGGTGAAAGCCCACCTCGTGGATGCGCTGACTCGCAATTTGGTATTGGTGGTCGCGACAAAAGCCGAGGAAATCATCCAACAACGGGCGGCCGATGGCCGAGAGGTTGCTGTAGGCGACCGGCACCAGAATGCGTTCGCCAAATTGGTCCACGCCCTCCATCTGCAGGCGGACCCACTCGGCGGCGTTGGTGGGATAGAGCAGCGTGCCATCGATGCTGATGTTGTCGTCGGGCGCCGGCACCCGAGTGCAGATCCGTTCGGAAATCTGCTCCAATCTCGCCGCCACGGCGGGGAAGTGCTCGCGGAAGACATCCATGTTGCGGTCGAACAGAGCGTCGATGGGCTCTTGGGCCTGCGCGGTCATGGAGGAATCCTATTGGAACAGCTGGCGAAGGGCCTGCCAAAGGTCTTGCGCGCGGGCTTCGGGATCGAATACCGGCGATTGGCTCAGGCGGTCACGGATGCTGAGGTGGAATTGGGCGCGGGCATCTGCATCCCTGGCCCAGCGGGCGCCCAGTTCGGCGAAGCCGGCGGGCGAGTCGGCCACCAGTTCGGCCAAGCCCACATGGTGCAGCAGGCTGGCGACCTCGCGGCTGCCGCGCTCGGGCAGCAGGGGTACCAGTACCGGCAATCCGCCCCAAAGCACGTCCACCGCGCGCTGGGGGACAACGGCACGGGTGGCCATCAGGCCAATGTCCGCGTTGGCCCAGAAATCCGCATCCGTCTCCGCACTGATCAGCTCGACGCGGTGCGAGACGCCGAAATCGCCGAACATGCTGATCAGCCGGTCCGTCGCCTTGGAGTGGCGGAAATAGCGGTCGCGCAGCACCAGGGTCGAATGGGGGACGGCACACAGCAGTTCGGCCCACCACGCGGCGGTCTCGGACGAGAGTTGGCGCAGCGAGATATCGGCACCGAAAGCCACCTGCTCGCGGGGAGACGAGGTGAACAGGGGCTCTTCCGAGGGCGGCAGTTGGGCCAGCGCGGTGCCAAGGCGGAGCGTCACGGTGGAGTGCAGCGGCGCCGCGCCGGGAGCGGCGTCCAGCACCTCGTCCGACAGCAAGGCGTCAACGGCGGGCAGGGCCGCGCCGTAGGGGGCATTGCGCCACAACACTTGACGGGCGGCGCAACGGCTGCCCAGCGCCGCGAGGGTCGGCGGCGAAACAAAGCCAGCGGCATCGATTACGGCATCCAAGCTTTCGGCGCGGAACATGTCGGCCAAAGTCTC
>DATJKV010000301.1:0-1966 GCA_035491155.1 Magnetospirillum sp.
GGCGCACCTGGCAGGTGCTGGTGGGGCGTGGCCATGCCCCCGAGCATGCCTGCCTCTATTGCTCCGAAATCGGCGTGCTGATTTCCGGCGATCAGATACTGCCGCGCATCAGCCCCATCGTCGGCGTGTGGCCGCAGCAGCCCGACGACGATCCCTTAAGCGAATTCCTTGCCTCGCTCGACCGGCTGAAGCTATTGCCGGCCGATACCTTGGTGCTGCCCTCGCACGGCCTGCCGTTCAAGGGGCTGCATGCCCGCGCCGATGACCTGAAGCGCCACCATGACGAGCGCCTGGGCCTGCTGCGCCGCGCCGACGGCCCCGCCACCGTGCTGGAGCTCAGTCGGGTGCTGTTCAAGCGTGAACTGGATGCCCAGCAGATGGGCTTCGCCGCCGGCGAGACCCTGTCCCACGCCAACCACCTGGTGGCGTTGGGCGAATGGCGCCGAGAGCTGCGCGCCGACGGGGTGTGGCTGTTCGGGCGGTAATCAATAGTTTCCCGTCAGCAACTTGGCGGCCAGCCGGCCCAAATTGGGATGGCTGGGCATGGTGGCGATCTGGTCCAAGGTGAACCAGTCGGTGGCGACGACGTCGCTCGCCGGTGCCGGTTCGCCCGCCAGCCACCGGCATGGCACCGCGTGCAGGATGAAGTGGGTTTTCACCCGCCCATCGCCGTCCTTCAGGATGATATCCAGTACCTCCACCACCCGGCCCGGCTCGGCGGTGATTCCGGTCTCCTCCTTCAGCTCGCGGGCCGCCGCCTCGGCCACGGTCTCGCCCACTTCCACCAGCCCGCCAGGGAAGCCCCAGGGGTCGGGCGTGCTGCCCTTGCCCCAGCGTGCCAGCAGCACATGATCGGCCCTGGCTACCATGGCGATCACCGCAGGTAGGGGGTGTGGGGGGTAGTCTCTGCCCATGGCTGTTCTCCGCGCTTGCGGGTCGGTAGTCACGCCCAGTATCTTAATACCATTGGAGTAGCGATGCCGGGGGGAGTCTTGCGCTGGCTCGTGGCCGTGATGGTGCTGGATTTTACAGCGGCGGCGCCAAGGGCGGAGAGGCGCAGTGATTAATCGCATCCGCGCCAAGCTGGCTACTCGCGTCGCCATCGCGGCGTCGGCGCTGGCGCTGTTCTTCATGCTGATGATGGGCGGCGGCGCCTGGTTGGTGACGGCCCGGCTGATCCGTGCTCAAGTCAACGACCTGCTGACCACCGAGGCGTCCCTGCGGGCCGAAAAGGTGGCCGATCTTATCGACGGCATTTCGGCCAACTACCGGGTGCTGGCCTCGAACAGCGCCATTGCCCACGCCTTGGGGGACAGCGTCGGCCGCGAAACCTACCTGCGCCCCCTCCTGACCGATGTGGCCGAGGTGCATGGCATGCGCACCAGCCTGGTGGTAGCCGATTCTGCCGGTCGCCCACTGGTGGGCTCGATCCCGCGTGATCGCGAGGCGGATTCCTGGGTGGCCGGGGCGGTGGCCTCCGGGCGAATGCGTGCCAAGGTGTCCACGGGTGCCGATGGCCCGGCGCTGACCGTGGCTGAGCCGGTGGTTCATGCCAAAACCGGGGCCGCCGAGGGTGCCCTGGTGTGGAGGGTGTCGCTGAAGGAACTGGCCCAGCGTGCCGCCCATCAGGCAGGCGCCGTCGTCAACGGCGAGCTGCGGATCGAGGCCGACGGGCAGTCCTTCTCGGCACCGCTGGGCGAGGGTGTACCTGCCTCCCACCCCGCGCTGGTGGCGGAAGTGCCGGTCCGTCTGGCTCCTCAATTGTCGGTGATCCGCCTGTTCATCCGCCTGGGGGCCGACCGTCAGGCGCTGGATGTCTCTCTGCGCCACCTCACCACGGCTTTCCTGGCCATCGGCGCGGTCGGCACATTGCTGGTCGTGGTCTTTTCGGTGCTGCTGGGCCAGCGCCTGACAATGGCCCTGTCGCGCTTGGCCGAGGTCGCCACGTCGTTCACCTTCGGCAAGG
>DATJKV010000302.1:0-4440 GCA_035491155.1 Magnetospirillum sp.
AGGATCACCATGCGGGTGCCGGCATCGGCCAGCATCTCGCGCGCGGCGTCCCAGGCGCGGCGAGCGGCCTGGACGTCGCGCTCGCGATCCTGAGTCTCCCAGGTGAAGCCTTCGCCCATGGCCTTGAAGGTCACCCCGGG
Organism: Magnetospirillum sp.; assembly: GCA_035491155.1. Lineage (GTDB taxonomy): Bacteria > Pseudomonadota > Alphaproteobacteria > Rhodospirillales > Magnetospirillaceae > Magnetospirillum. The sequence continues at coordinate 141 of DATJKV010000302.1, forward strand.
CAGGCCCTCGAGGACCCGGCGCTCGGCGGTATCCCAAGCGCCCTTGATGAACTGGACGACACCCACCTTGAAACCGTGGCCGACACAGCGCACCGCCATGCCGAAGGCGGCGGTGGACTTTCCCTTGCCGGGGCCGGTGTGGACGATGAGCAGCCCCTTCTCGCCCACCTTCTTGGCCATCAGCTTGTCGCGGCTGGCCTTTTTCTTGGCCATCTTGTCCTTGTGGCGCTGCTGCACGTCTTCGGTCATAACCCTAGGCTCTCGGTATGGGGGTTTTGGAATGCGACTGTGCGCGGGCTTGGGTTGCCTGGCTGGGGCCGCCGTGATGATGGTTGCCGCATCGGCGGCTTCGGCGCAAGGGCCACGCCGCGTGACGGAATATTTGTTACCGGGCGCCGGTGTCGCCACCGGCGTGGGCCCGGCGCCCACCGGCGGCGTGGTCGTGGCCGGGCGCGGGCCGGCGGGCCCCCGCGTGATGCACGTGGATGGGCGGGGGCGCACGGTGGAGGACTGGACCCTGCCCGGCTCGGACGCCTGGCCGCGCGCGGTGGCGAGCCCGCCGGGAGCGGTTGCGGTGCTGGCCGGGCCGGCCGACCCCGCCGGGCATGAGCGCGGCCTGGCCGTGTGGCGCCTGTTGGCGGGCGCCGACGGCAGGCTGAAACAGGATTGGCTGCGCCGCTTCCGCCGCACCGCCCTGGACCAGGGCAACGGCGCTGTGGCGCTGGAGGACGGCGGCCTGCTGGTGGCCGGAAAGACGGGAAACGACGGCGCCTGGGTGCTGCGCCTGGACGTGGACGGCGAGCCGGTCTGGCGCCGCCTGGTGTCGCCGGTCGTCGAAGACGGCGTGTTCGAGGCCCGCGCCGCCGCGCAAGGAGCCGGCGGCGAATTGCTGGTGGCGGCCTACGGCGCCCCCGCGGCCGACGAACCGGGCGGCATCTGGGTGCTCAGGTTCAGCCAAGACGGCACCGATCGCGCGCAGACGGTGATCGACGACCTGGATGACGAGCATCCCGAAGCCATGGCCGCCTTCGCCGATGGCGGCCTGGCGGTGGCCGGCTGGACCCTCGCCGTCACCGACGGCACCCGCGCTCCATTGGCGGCAGCGCAGGCCTGGCTGGTGCGCCTGGACGGCCAGGGTCGGATCGCCTGGGACCACCGCTGGCCCGGCGGAAACGGCCGCATCGAGGCCGCCGCCGCCCTGCCCGACGGCGGCGTGGTCGTGGCCGGCCAGGTGGCCGGTGCCGCCCTGCTGGCCCGGCTGGACGAGGCTGGCAACACCGTGTGGGAATGGCGCCACCAGGGCGGCGCCCTGCACGCGCTCACCCTCACGCCCGGGGGCGAGGTGGTGGCGGCGGGCGACCGCCACGGCCGCATGTGGGTGGTCCGCTCCGACTATTGATCCCGCGGCCAAACCACGGCGCGTTCCACCCTGGCCACCCGTAGCGTGTAGCGGGAATACCAGCGCTCCTGGCCGAATTCCTGGGCGACCCGATGTTCGGCATCGGCCTTCCACGCGGCGATGGCATCCAAATCGCGCCAATAGGACACGGTGATGCCCAGGCCGTCACCGCCGCGGGCACTGTCCATGCCAAGAAAGCCGTCTCGCCCGCTTGCCAGGGCGATCATGCGCTCGGCCATGGCGGCATAGCCGTCGTCCTCCCGGGTCCGGGTGGAGGCGAAGATGACCGCCCAATAGGGCGGTTCAGCGGAAAACTGCGTTGGTACGGTCACGTCAGCCCCCTCGCGGCAAGAGTCCAGCATTGGCCGAACTCCCGCCATCGTCCAGGGGAAATCGGCTCAGGCCGCTTCCAGCACGCGGTCGAGGGCGTCCTGGGTGGCGCTGTCGAGGGCGAATTGCAGCCGGGTATGGCCGTCGTCCCGGCCGACCACGCGGGCCTTGACGCGCGGCCAGCCGGGCACGGCCAGTTCCACCGCAGTACCAGCGGACAGCTCCATCGCCTCCTCCAGCCGGGCGCCGCCCAGGCCCACATCGACCACGGTGCAGTCCAGCATCCGGCCGGCGGCGGTCAGGCGGGCAGCCTGTCGCACCTGGCGGCGCTCGTAGTGACGACGCTCGCCGGCGGTCTTGATGGCGGCGAGGAAGTCAGACACATCGGCGGCCAGGGAATCGGCCTGGCCCGACAGTTCCTCGGCGGTGCCCAACACCTGGGTCGCTGCCGAGCCGGTGGTGGCGGCGCCCTGGTTGACCAGGGTGATGGAGCTGGTCACCTCGGACGTGCCGCTGGAGGCCTGCTGGACGTTGCGGGCGATTTCGCCGGTGGCAGCGGTCTGTTCCTCCACCGCAGAGGCGATGGCGGTGGCGCTCTCGCTAATGGCGGTGATGGTGCGGCCGATTCCGTTGATGGCATCCACCGCTTGCCGGGTCACCGACTGCACCGCGTCGATCTGGCCGCCGATCTCCTCGGTGGCCTTGGCGGTCTGGTTGGCCAGCGCCTTGACCTCGTTGGCCACCACCGCGAAGCCCTTGCCGGCCTCGCCGGCCCGGGCCGCCTCGATGGTGGCGTTCAAGGCCAGCAGATTGGTCTGCGAGGCGATATCATTGATCAGCTTGACCACAGCACCGATACGGCCCGTCGCTTCGGCCAGGGTATGGACGATCTGGGTGACGCGCTCGGCTTCGCTGGCGGCGGTATTGGCCACCGCCGAGGTCTGCGCCACCTGGCGGGCGATTTCGGTCTCCGAGGCGGCCAATTGTTCGGCAGCGGCGGCGACGGTCTGTACGTTGGCCGAGGCCTGCTCGGCGGCAGCGGCCACCACGGTGCTCTGTCGGCTGGTCTCGGCGGCAACGCCGGTCATGGCCTGGGCGGCATCGCGCAAGCTGTGCGCCGAGCGGGTGACGGCGCCGAGCACGCCGCTGACCCCGGCGTTGAAGTCTGCGGTCAGTTGCTCGACGGCGGCCTGGCGACGATTGCGCGCCTCCTGCTCGGCACGCTCGTGGGCCTCCAGCCGGGCGCGCTCACAGGCATTGGCCTTGAATACAGCCAGGGCGGCAGCCATCTGGCCGATCTCGTCCTTGCGGGCCACCGTAGGCATGGCCACGTCCAGGTTGCCCTCGGCCAGGTGCTGCATGGCGCTGATACTGGCCTTGAGCGGCAGGGCGATGGTGCGCCGGGTGATGCTCCACGCCACCAACGTGGCGGCCAGCACCACCACCAGGGTGGCGCCCACCTGGGTCCACAGGGTGGAATTGGCCGATTGCAGGAAATCGGCCTTCTTGATGCCCACGTACAGGATGCCGATGACGGTGCCGCCGGAATCCAGGATGGGATCGTAGGCGGTCATATAGGGCTCGCCCAGAATCTCGACCTCGCCACGGAACGGGGTCTTCCCCTCGAACACCGAGGCGTAGGCGGCGGTGCGGGCCAGCGGGGTGCCGATGGCGCGGTTGCCGTCGGGCTTCAGCACGTTGGTGGCGACGCGCACATCGCCCATGAAGATGGTGGCCGAACCGCCCACCAGCGTTTTGACCTTGTCCACCAACTCGTTGTTGCCGTTGAGCACGGTGTCTCCGGCCAACAGCTTGCCGTCGTCGAGGCGGAAGGCGGTGCCCTTGGCGCGCAGCACGTCCCAGGCCACCTTCATGTTGGTGTCGACGCGCTCGCGCGCAGCCGTTTCGGCGGCGTTGCGCAGCAGGTAGGCAGACACCGCCGAGACGGCGATGCCGAGGGCGAGGACGCCGGTCACGGCAAGGACAATAATGCGCGCGACCAGCCCAAAGGCCCGCTGAGAGCGAAGTGCAGCCATCGATGTTCCCTCCCACGTTTTCCCGAACCCCGTGGGGAGGCACCGCTATGAGCGCAATTTTTTCAATTTTCAAGCAATTCTAAACTTGCGCACAGATTTTATAATTACGCACATACCTTAACCATAGCGCGAACATCTTCCGGGGTATTGCCGGCTTGCCGTAGGGCCTGGAGGGTAAGGCTGCGATCCCGCTTGGCGTATCGCTTACCGCTATCGTCGGTCAGCAGGCGGTGATGGTGCCAGACAGGCACCTCCAACCCCAGCAGCGCCTGCAGAAGCCGGTGCACGTGGGTGGCGTCGAACAGGTCGCGGCCCCGGGTGACCAGGGTGGCACCCTGAAGCGCGTCGTCCACCGTCACCGCCAGATGGTAGCTGGTGGGCGTGTCCTTGCGCGCCAGCACCACGTCACCGAAGAGTTCCGGCGTCGCCGTCACCGTACCGGCCTCGACGTCATGCCAGGACAGCCGCCCCGCCACGGCCATGGCCGCCGCCATGTCCAGCCGCAGGGCGAAGGGTTGCCCGGCCGCCATGCGCT
>DATJKV010000303.1:0-3661 GCA_035491155.1 Magnetospirillum sp.
TGGATGTCGTCGCCCTTGCGGGTGAACAGCTTGTGCGGGGCCACCGACACCTCGATCAGCAGATCGCCGGCCGGCCCGCCACCCGGACCGGGTTCGCCCTGACCCTTCAGCCGCAGCGTTTGGCCGTCCTTCAGCCCGGCGGGGATGGTCACGTCCAGCGACCGGCCGGACAGGGTGACGCGCTTGGTGGCGCCCAGCGCCGCATCGGTGAAATCCACGGTCAGCGAGGCGCGCACGTCCTCGCCGCGCGATCGGGGGGCGTGGCTGCCGAAGGGGGAACGGGCGCCGAAAGGCGAGCGGCCACCGCCGAACATATGTTCGAACAGGTCTTCCGGCGCGTCGCCGCCGAACGAGAAATGATAGCTGCCCTGGGTTCCGCCGCCCCGGAACGGATCGCCCCCGAAACCGCCGGCACCATGGGCGTTGGCATAGGCGTGGGCGAACGTCTCCTTGCCTTCGGCATCGATCTCGCCGCGGTCGAAGCGGGCGCGCTTGGCGGGATCGGAAAGCAGGTCGTAGGCGGCGTTGGCCTCCTTGAAGCGGTTCTCGGCCTCCTTGTTTCCCGGATTTACGTCTGGATGCAACTTCTTGGCGAGCTTGCGGAACGCCTTGCGGACATCCTCGTCGCTGGCGTTGAGCGTCACTCCCAGAATGTCATACGGGCTGCGCATGGTCCTTTCTCCTCGAGGTGCCGGCGCCCATGGCCGGTGGGAACGGCGGACCAGGACCTGCAAGGGTCCAGCGCATCGATGTCCGCGCCCGACCGGCGGCACGCGTCTTTCCGGAGCCCCGCATCGGCAGCCCCGGACACTAAACGATTTAAGCCTCCCCCCGGCCTCGTCAAGCCCCGGAACCCGCCGTTCGGACGGGGTGTTGCAAGAGGTGATGATGCCGTCGACCGCAGTCGGCGGGAAAGGATGAAGACCATGAAAACCCTGGTTTTGGCGGCAGCCATTGCCGCCCTGCCCCTGGCCGTCCAGGCGCAATCGCATGGGGGGCACTCGTCACACGGAGCGCACTCGTCCAGTTCGTCCTCCACCTCCCAGTCGAGCGGGAGCCGCAGCGGAAGCAGCAGCGGAAGCAGCAGCATGCCCAGCCGGACCGTAACCCAAACACCGCCCCCCATAGCGGCGCCGTCGACCGCCGCTCCCTCGTCCACGGCGTCGGGTTCCTCGTCGCCAGCGGCTGGTGCCATCGGCTCCACCGGCACCACCGGCGAGCCGGGAACCGCCGGGGCGCCTGGAACCGTGGGCGCAGCCGGAGCGGCGCCGCAACCGGGCGGGTCATCAGGCTCCACCGCCGCCGAGAACGCGTCCAGGGGGACGACGGCAAGCACCACACAGCAGCTAAGTGCCGCACCCGGGGTACCCGGCGGCTCGGCCACGCTGGACGGCGGAAGTTCGTCCCTTCTGGGGGCAGGCGATAGTACTGCCTCCGGTTCCTCGCACCCCACCCTGCGGCAATCCATGTTCGGCGATTGCACGGGTGGCGCCTCGGGCGCGGCCAATTGCGGCCAGCTGTCGGCACCGACCGGCACCGGGCTGGGCGATCGGGGCACCAGCCAGACCAACCGTGCGCCCTATGGCCCCGGCCAGAGCCCGATTCAGGGCGGCCCGCCCTTCATCGGCCCCACCGGACGGCCGCTGAACCTGCCCGAGGAGGGGCGCTAGAGCCGGCTTACAAACATTACAAAAGCTTAATCCCGGTGAAATGTGATCGTAAGGTCCCGACAGGCATTCTCCACCACATCAGGCAAGGGAAAGACGACGGTTCTAGCGCTCCCCGTCCTCTCCCCGCCCGGCGGAGCCGAACTCCCCGCCGACCGGAAGACGCAAAGCCTTAATTCCCCCAAGGCAATGCGGCAAGACCAGAAGAGTACGGGTCATTCCCCCCTGACCCGCTCGGAAGCCGAAAACAGCCCCCGCAGCTTTCCCCCTGGCTGCGGGGGCTTTTCATGTCCAGGGGCGTCGGAGTAAGGTCCGGTTCATGCGTATCCTGCTCATCGAGGATGATCAAGAGGCCGCCGCCTATCTTGCCAAGGGCCTGCGCGAGGCCGGCAACACGGTGGACCATGCCGCCAACGGCACCGACGGATTGTTCCTGGCGACGTCCGAGCGCTATGACGTGATGGTGGTCGACCGCATGCTGCCAGGCCTAGACGGCCTAGCCATCGTCCAGGCCATCCGTGCCGGCGGCAACGCCACTCCGGTGCTGATCCTGTCGGCGCTGGGCAAGGTGGACGACCGGGTCAAGGGTCTGAAGGCCGGCGGCGACGACTATCTGGTCAAGCCCTACGCCTTCGCCGAACTGCTGGCCCGCATCGAGGCGCTGGGCCGGCGCGGCAGTTCCAGCCAGCCCGACACCCGGCTGAAGGTTGAGGACCTGGAAATGGACCTGCTGGCCCGCACGGTCACCCGCTTGGGCCAGCCCATCGACCTGCAACCGCGAGAGTTCCGCCTGCTGGAATACCTGATGCGCCATGCCGGCCAGGTGGTGACCCGGACCATGCTGCTGGAAAACGTGTGGGAATACCATTTCGACCCCCAGACCAACCTGATCGACGTGCACATCAGCCGGCTGCGCCAGAAGGTGGACAAGGATTTCGAGCAGACGCTGATCCACACCGTGCGCGGCGCCGGATATACCCTCCGTGCTTCACGCTAACCTGCCCCTTCCCCCGCTGCTGCGCGCCACCACCTTCCGGCTGGCGCTGTCCTACCTGGGCATCTTCACCGTCTCGGCCATGGCGCTACTCGCCCTGGTGTCATGGAGCACCTCGGTCTTCATCGAGTGGCAGGTGCAGGAGACCGTGGAGGCCGAGGCCACCGGCCTGTCCGAACAATACCGCGAGCGCGGCATCCAGGGCCTGGCCGAGATCATCGGCAGCCGCGCCAGCCAGGACATCGAGCGACGCGCCGTCTACCTGCTGCAAGCCCCCGACGGCAGCCGGGTCGCCGGCAACCTGTACGGCTGGCCCAAGGATGCCGCCGACACGTCGGGCTGGATCCGCTTTCCCATCGAGCGGGTGGGCGACGGCCGCCTGGCCACCGAGGTCATGGGCCGCACCTACATCATGCCGCAGGACTACAAGCTGCTGGTGGGTCGCTCGCTGCATGACGCCAAAAGGGTCAAATCGGCCATCAACCGGGCGCTGGGCTGGGGCCTGGCGCTGACCGTGCTGCTGGGTATCGTCGGCGGCTATTTCACCAGCCGCCACATGCTGACCCGCGTCGAGGCCATGAGCCGCACCGCGCGGCGCATCGTCGGCGGCGATATGAAAAGCCGCATGAAGCTGTCGGGCGCCCAGGACGAGTTCGACCAGTTGGCCACCAGCTTCAACGAGATGATGGACGAGATCGAGCGGCTGGTGGAAGGCATCCGCACCGTCACCGACAACATCGCCCATGACCTGCGCACGCCGCTTAACCGCCTGCGCTCGCGCATCGACGTGGCGCTCCTGGGCAAAAGCGACGCCGCCGAGATGCGCCGGGTGCTGGAGGAGACGGTGGTGGAGGCCGACAACCTGCTGGCCACCTTCAGCGCCCTGCTGGCCATCAGCAACGCCGAATCCGGCCAGCGCCTGCACAGCTTCGAGCCGCTCGACCCCGCCCAACTGGCCCGCGACGTGGTGGAGCTTTACGAGCCGCTGGCCGAGGAAAAG
>DATJKV010000304.1:0-2366 GCA_035491155.1 Magnetospirillum sp.
GGACTGGTCGATGGACTTCCAGCCGGCGATCGAGGAACCGTCGAACATGATGCCTTCGGTCAGCATGCCCTCATCGACGGTGGAGACGTGCTGAGCGGTGTGCTGCCACTTGCCCTTGGGATCGGTGAAGCGGAAATCGACGTACTTAACGTCGTGCTCCTTGATCAAATCGAGGACTTTCTTGACGTCGTCGGCCATGGTCACAGTTCCTGAACAGTTGGGATGGAGAACAAGAGTGCCGTTGTCGGCGGGCCCTTAGATGGCATCGCTGCCGCGCTCGCCGGTGCGGATGCGGATGGCTTCCTCGACCGGGGAAATGAAGATCTTGCCGTCGCCGATGCGGCCGGTGTGGGCCGCCTGCTGGATGGCTTCGACGGCTCGCTCAACGAGGGCATCCTCGATGACCAGCTCGATCTTCACCTTGGGAAGGAAGTCGACCACGTACTCGGCGCCGCGGTACAGTTCCGTGTGGCCCTTCTGGCGGCCGAAGCCCTTGGCCTCGGTAACGGTAAGACCCTGCAGACCAACCTCGTGCAGCGCCTCCTTCACCTCGTCGAGCTTGAAGGGCTTGATGATCGCTTCGATCTTCTTCATGAACCGCGTCTCTTCGAAAAGCGTGGAACCAGCGTCAATCGCGGGACACCATTAGCACGGGTCGTGCCAGTTCGGCCATGGGGAAAACACGAGGTAACCGCGCGGAATAGCAGGGAATTTGCCTCATTTTCAGGCATCTCAGCCCATGTTTTAGGCAAACCCGGACACCCCCTTCGGCCAAGCCCTTGACCATGCTAAAAGTCGGGTCCGTTCCACTGCCTTCGACCAGATCCGATGCCCCACGCCAACACCCTGTTCGCCGCCTGCGGCACCACCATCTTCGAGACCATGTCGCGCCTAGCCAATACCCACGGCGCCATCAATCTGGGCCAGGGCTTTCCCGAGGGACTGGAGCCGGCGGCACTGGTGGAGCGCCTGGCCGAGGCCGACCGCAAGGGTCCGCACCAATACCCGTCCATGATGGGCACGCCCGCCTTGCGCGCCGCCGTGGCCGACCACGAAGCGCGCTGCTGGAATATCCCCACAGCCCCCGACCAGGTGATGGTCACCTCGGGCGCCACCGAGGCCTTGGCGGCCTGCTTCTTCGGCCTGATCGAGCCGGGCGACGAGGTGGTGCTGATCGAACCCTTGTACGATTCCTACCTTCCCATCATCCGCCGCGCCGGCGGCATTCCGAAGCTGGTGCGGGTCGAGCCGCCCCACTGGACGCTGCCGCGCGAGCAGCTGGCCGCCGCCTTCGGTCCACGCACCCGGCTGCTGGTGCTCAACACCCCCACCAACCCGTGCGGCAAGGTCTATGACGCCGACGAACTGGCCTTCATCGCCGAACTTCTGGACCGCCACGACGCCATGGCGGTGTGCGACGAGGTGTACGAGCACCTGGTGTTCGACGGTCGCCGCCATCTGCCGCTGGGAGCGCTGCCCGGCATGCGCCGGCGCTGCGTCAAGATCGGCTCGGCGGGCAAGATCTTCTCGCTCACCGGCTGGAAGGTGGGCTGGGTGGTGGCCGAGACCGACATCCTCGCCCCCATCGCCAAGGCCCACCAATTCCTCACCTTCACCACGCCGCCGATGCTGCAGGAAGCGGTGGCCTGGGGACTGGAGCACCAGCAAGATTATATGGACGGCCTGGCCGGCGTACTGGAGAAACGCCGTGACCGCCTGGCCGCCGGCCTGGGCCGCGCCGGCTTCGGCATCCTGCCCACCGGCGGCAGCTATTTCCTCACCGCCGACTTCGCGCCACTGGGCACCCAGACGGACGACGCCGGGTTCTGTCGCTTGATCACCGAACAGGCCGGCGTCGCCGCCATCCCGGTCAGCGCCTTCTACCTGGGTGATGCCCCCAGCCACTTCGCCCGCTTCTGCTTCGCCAAGACCGACGCCGCCATCGACACGGCGGTAGAGCGGCTGGGCGCGTTTTTCGCTAAGCCGGCCCCTCTGTCCAGGCCATAGCGGTGCGCCCAGCCTAGCCGAGCCATCCGATAGCTGCCAGAACGAGAAAAGCATAAAAGAGGCGCTTGACGGCGGGGGGGCTGTTTGGGTACACATTCGGCCTCCCGGTGGCGGGTGTAGCTCAGTTGGTTAGAGCGCCAGGTTGTGGTCCTGGATGTCGGCGGTTCGAATCCGCTCACTCGCCCCACTCCCCCCTTTCGTTTGCAAGCTGACCTCCGGCTCATCCCTTGGGATGAGCGGCGCATTTGCGTGTGTGCACCGCAACACATTGATCCTCCACGGTTTTCACCCCTGTCGCGTGGACGACTTACACGTTTTCGGTAGCGTCAGCGCGCGCATTTGGGTGCGCCCTACCGATT
>DATJKV010000305.1:0-1982 GCA_035491155.1 Magnetospirillum sp.
GTGGTGCTGCGCAAGGAGGGCATCCTGGTGGGCTCGTCATCGGGCACTCTGATCGCCGCCGCGCTCCGCTATTGCCGCGAGCAGACCGAACCGAAGCGGGTGGTCACCTTCGTCTGCGACAGCGGCAACAAGTACCTGTCTAAGATGTACAACGATTTCTGGATGGAGGATCAGGGGCTGCTGGCGCGGGACAATTTCGGCGACCTGCGCGACCTCATCGCCCGTCGCCATGAGGAAGGGGCGGTAGTGGTCGCCAGTCCCGAGGATTCCCTCGCCACAGCTTATCAGCGCATGAAGCTGTACGACGTCTCCCAGTTGCCGGTGCTGATCGGCGACCATTGCGTCGGCATCATCGACGAATCCGACATTCTGCTGGCGGTGGAGGAACACCACGCGCTGTTCGATTCTCCCGTAAGCACCGCCATGGTGACCCGGCTGGAGACGGTGGCGCCGACGGCGCCCATCGACCAGCTGATCCGCCTGTTCGATCGCGGCAAGGTGGCCATCGTGGTGGACGATGAACGCTTCCTCGGCCTGATCACCCGCATGGATTTCCTCAACCATCTGCGTAGGAAGGCAGCATGAGCCGCTTTGACACCCTGGCCGTGCACGCCGGCCATTTCTCCGACCCCACCGGTGCGGTGATGACGCCCATCGTCGCCAGCTCGACCTTCGCCCAGAAGGCGCCGGGCGAGCATACCGGCTGGGAATATGCCCGTTCCGGCAATCCCACCCGTGCCGCGTTCGAGCGGGCGGTGGCCGAGCTGGAGGGCGGCACCCATGGCTTCGCCTTCGCCTCCGGCCTTGCCGCCGAGGCCACCGTGCTGGAGCTGCTGGACCACGGCGCCCATATCGTCGCCGGCGACGACCTCTACGGCGGTTCGTGGCGCCTGTTCGAGCGGGTGCGCAAGCGCTCGGCCGGCCTGTCGGTCACCTATGTGGACGCCACCGACATCAAGGCGTTGCGGGCGGCCATCCGACCCGAGACCAAGCTGATCTGGGTGGAAACGCCCACCAACCCGCTGCTCAAGGTGCCCGACCTTGCCGCCATCGCGGCGCTGGGCGAGGAGAGGGGCGTGCTGACGGTGGTGGATTCCACCTTCGCCTCGCCCGCTATCCAGCGTCCAATTTCCCTGGGCATCGACGTCGTCCTGCACTCGGCCACCAAGTATCTGAACGGCCATTCCGACATGGTGGGCGGTGTGGTGGTGGTCAAGAATGACGAGCTGGCGCGCCAGTTGGGCTTCCTGCAGAACGCGGTGGGCGGCGTGCTGGACCCGTTCCCGGCCTTCCTGGCGTTGCGCGGTCTGAAGACTCTGGCGCTGCGTATGGAACGCCATTCGGCCAACGGCTTGGGCATCGCGCAATGGCTGGAGGGGCGGAAGGGCGTGCGCCGGGTGCTCTACCCAGGCCTCGCCAGCCATCCCCAGCATGAAGTGGCGAAGCGCCAGATGCATTGGTTCGGCGGCATGATCTCGCTGGAATTGGACACCGATGCTGCCGGCGTGCGTCGTTTCCTGGCCGCGTTGAAGGTGTTCACCCTGGCGGAATCCTTAGGGGGCGTGGAAAGCCTGGTGGGCCACCCGGTGACCATGAGTCACGGCTCAATCCCCGCCGAACGCCGCGCTGCGCTCGGCATCACCGAGCAGCTGGTGCGCTTGTCGGTGGGCGTCGAGGCCGCCGCCGATTTGATCGCCGACCTGGATCGGGGGCTGGCCGCCTTGTGAGGCCACTCCCCACGCGGTTAGCACCCGGGGCGGCTACGCGGCAATGGGGTGCGAGGCATGTGCCTCTACGGCGGCGAGCGGGATGCTGACCGCAAACACCGAGCCCTTGCCGACACGCGAGCGCACCGAAAGATTGTAGTTCAGCAGGTGGCAGAGGCGCTCTACGATCGACAGGCCCAGTCCCACGCCCTGCTTGTGGCTGCCGTCAGGGCCGCCGACCTGATAGAACTCGCCGAAAATCATCTCGAGCTGGTC
>DATJKV010000306.1:0-10191 GCA_035491155.1 Magnetospirillum sp.
GACTTCGCGGATCTTTTCCTTCGGAATGTTGAAGGTGGTGATGCGCGGAGCATTGCCCGAGACTTCGTCGCGGGCGGTCGACAGGCCCTTGTTCATCTCGCCCAGGATGTGGATGCGGCCATCCTTGGCCTGACCCAGAGCGATCTTCATGATCTCCTCGGTGATCGAGGTGATCTTGATGTCCATCTGCAGCGCGGTGATGCCCTGGTCGGTGCCGGCCACCTTGAAGTCCATGTCGCCCAGATGATCCTCGTCACCCAGGATGTCGGACAGCACGGCGAAATCGGTGCCTTCCTTGATCAGGCCCATGGCGATGCCGGCCACCGGACGGCCCAGCGGAACGCCGGCGTCCATCATGGCGAGGCTGGAGCCGCAGACCGAGGCCATGGAGGACGAACCGTTGGACTCGGTGATCTCCGACACCACGCGGATGGTGTAGGGGAAGGCGTCCTTGGCGGGCAGCATGGGGTGCACGGCGCGCCAGGCCAGCTTGCCGTGGCCGATCTCGCGACGGCCCGGGCTGCCCATGCGGCCAGCTTCACCGACCGAGTAGGGCGGGAAGTTGTAGTGCAGCATGAAGTGCTCGCGGTACTCGCCCGCCAGCTGGTCGATGATCTGCTCGTCCTGGCCGGTGCCCAGGGTGGCGACCACCAGGGCCTGGGTCTCGCCGCGGGTGAACAGGGCGGAGCCGTGGGCGCGGGGCAGCACGCCCACGTCGACCTCGATGGCGCGCACCGTCTTGGTGTCGCGGCCGTCGATGCGCTTGCCGGTCTTCAGGATGTTGCCGCGCACCACCTCGGACTCCAGGTCCTTGAGGATGGAGGGCGCAACAGCCAGTTCGGCGGTGGCTTCGCCCAGCGAGGCGATCGCCTTCTTCTTGACCTCGCCGACGGCGGCGTAGCGGTCCTGCTTCTTGACGATCTTATAGGCCTCGCCCAGCTCGGCGGCGAAACCGGCGGCGATGAACTTCTCGCGCACCACGGCCACTTCCGGAGCAGCCGGGGCGATGTCCCACGGCTCCTTGGCGCAGGACTCGGCCATCTCGATGATGGCGTTGATGACGGCCTGGAACTCAGTGTGGCCGAAGGTCACGGCGCCCAGCATGACTTCCTCGGACAGCTCCTTGGCTTCCGATTCCACCATCAGCACGCCTTCCTGGGTGCCGGCGACCACCAGATCCAGCTGGGTGTCGGCGATCTGGGCCAGGGTCGGGTTCAGCACGTACTTGCCGTCGATGTAGCCGACGCGGGCGGCGCCGATGGGGCCCATGAACGGCACGCCGGAAATGGTCAGCGCGGCCGAGGCACCGATCATGGCGACGATGTCGGGATCGTTCTCCATGTCATGGGCCAGCACGGTGCAGACCACCTGGGTTTCGTTGCGGAAACCATCGGCGAACAGCGGGCGGATCGGACGATCGATCAGGCGGGAAACCAGGGTTTCCTTTTCGGACGGGCGGCCTTCGCGCTTAAAAAAGCCGCCGGGGATCTTGCCGGCGGCGAAAGCCATTTCCTGGTAATTGACGGTCAGCGGGAAGAAATCCACGCCCGGCTTCACCGACTTGGCACCGACCACGGTGCACAGCACGGTGGTGTCGCCATAGGTGGCCAGCACGGCGCCATCGGCCTGACGGGCGATCTTGCCGGTTTCCAGGACCAGCTTGCGCCCACCCCAGGTGATTTCCTTGCGGGTGACAGTAAACATCGACATACGGTCATTCCTTATCCGTTCGCATCACCGCCGAATTGCTGCGATGCGGGCGTCTTGGCGATGGGGCCCAGAACTCTGCCACGGGCGGTCGTCACCATCGCCAAATGCGGACGCCCGCGCAGGGACCCTTCCCCGCGCGGGCCACGGCACCGGGAGCGACCCCGGTGCGCACCGCGAAATATACCGGCGAAACGGGCATTCGCCCCAACGCCGGGCAAGACGTTACTTGCGCAGGCCCAGGCGGGCGATCAGCGCGTCGTAGCGAGTCTTGCTGTTGTCCTTGAGGTAATCCAGCATGCGACGGCGCTGACCAACCATGATCAGCAGGCCACGGCGCGAGTGGAAATCCTTCTTGTGCTCCTTCAGGTGCTCGGTCAGGTTGCGGATACGCTCCGACAGGATGGCCACCTGGACTTCCGGCGAACCGGTGTCGCCCTCGTGGGTGGCGAATTCCTTGACAACCTCAGCCTTGCGCTCGGGAGTGATCGACATCGTCTTCTCCTAATGATTCGTGGTGGAGATTCATCACGCGCACCGAGCGGACAACGCCGCTATCGATGCGCGCCAGCGCCACCAGCCGTTCGCCGTCCATCGCCCGGACCACCTGGTCGGGAATGAGGGCTTGCCGGCACACGGGCAGTTCGAGCCGCGAAAGCGACAGGGCCTGCCCGCTGTGGAGGCGCCGGGCCTCCGCCTCCGTCAGGGCCAGCGCCGGGATGTCGTCCAGCGCGGTCTCGACCGGAAGCAGATGGGACCGAAGGGCGGGACCTTGCCCGACCTCGCGAAAGATGTCCAGGGGAATCGCATTGGTTTCATTGAACGGGCCGCATGCCACCCGCCGCAATACCGAAATATGGCCGACAGTCCCCAATGCGTGGGCCAAGTCACGGCCCAGCGAGCGCACATAGGTGCCCTTGCCGCACTCAACCTCGAAATCCGCATGATCGGTATCGGGCTGGCCCAGCAGCCGCAACGCCTTGATGCGCACGATACGCGCCTTCAGCTCCACCGCCTCGCCCGCACGGGCCAGGTCGTAGGCGCGCTCGCCGTCCACCTTGATGGCGGAATAGGCCGGCGGCACCTGTTCGATATCGCCGACGAAATCGGGCAGCGCCGCCAGGATTTGCTCGGTCGACGGGCGCACCGGGTGGGTCTCGGTGACCACGCCTTCCTTGTCGTCGGTGGAAGTGGCTTCGCCCCAGCGCACCTGGAAACGGTAGGTCTTGGCCCCGTCCATGACATAGGCCACCGTCTTGGTCGCCTCGCCCAGCGCGATGGGCAGGATGCCCGACGCCAACGGGTCCAGCGTGCCGCCGTGGCCCACCTTGGCCGCGCCGGTGATGCGGCGCACCGCCGATACAACCTGGGTCGAGCCGATGCCCAACGGCTTGTCGATGGCCAGCCAGCCGTCGATGGGGATGCCTTTGCGTTTACGGGCCATGGCACGCATTCCAAATAGTAATTAACCACAGAGGCACAGAGGGCACAGAGAGGGAAAGCAAACCCCTTTCCTCTGTGCCCTCTGTGTCTCTGTGGTGATTAAAAGCTATTCCCCGTCGTCTTCGCCATCGAGCGAGTCGGGATCAAAGCGACGCTCGAACTCGGCGTCACCGCTCAGATCACGGCGGACTTCCGGGCTGCGCAGCAAGGCGTCGATCTTGCTGGCCTCGTCGAAGCTGACGTCCGGTTCGAACGACAGATTGGGCACCGCGCGCAGATCGACCGAACGGGCGATCTCGTGGCGCAGGAACGGCTTGGCCCGCTTGAGGCCGGTCAGGATCGGAGTGCAATCGCCGCCGCCCAAGGGCACCACGAACACGGTGGCGTTCTTGAGGTCGGGGCTGATACGCACCTCGGTCACGGTGATGGCGCGGCCCTGGAGGTCGGGGTCACGAATGTCACCGCGTTCGATGATGTTGGCGATAACGTGGCGCAGTTCTTCGCCCACGCGCAACTGCCGCTGCGAGGGTGCCCTAGGCCCCTTGGACATGGCTTTCACTCCTGCGAGAGAAGAGTGGCGACCGCCCCCTTACAGGGTAGCGGCCACCTCTTCGATCTCGAAGCACTCGATCACGTCGCCGACGCGGATGTCATCGTAATTGGCGAACGACATGCCGCACTCGTAGCCCTCGCGCACTTCCTTGACGTCGTCCTTGAAGCGCTTGAGCTGGCTGAGCTCGCCGGTGTGGATGACCACGTTGTCGCGCAGCAGGCGGACGCCCGAGCCGCGCTTGACCACGCCCTCGGTGATCATGCAGCCCGCCACCTTGCCGACCTTGGTGATGTTGAACACCTCACGGATGCTGGCGTAGCCCAGGAAGTGCTCCTTGAGCGTGGGCGCCAACATGCCCGACAGCATCGTCCGAATATCGTCGGTGACATCGTAGATGACCGAGTAATAGCGGATGTCGACGCCATCGCGGCGCGCCATGTCGCGGGCCTGCGGGTTGGCGCGGACGTTGAAGCCGACGATCAGGCCGCCGGACGCCTTGGCCAGGGTGATGTCGGATTCGCTGACCGCACCCACGGCCGAGTGCAGCACGCGCACCTTGACGTTCTCGTTGCCGATCTTTTCGACCGACCCGATGATCGCCTCGATGGAGCCCTGCACGTCGCCCTTGATGACCACGGGCAGTTCCTTGGCCTCGCCGGCCTTGATGGCGGAGAACATCTCCTCGAGCGTGCCGCGCTGGGCCGCCTTGGCGCGGACCTCGCGACCCTTGCGCTGACGGTAGCCGGCGATTTCACGGGCGCGGGCTTCATCCTCGACCGCCACGAAGTCGTCACCGGCGGCGGGCGCGCCGTCCAGGCCCAGCACCTCGACCGGGGTCGACGGGCCGGCTTCCTCGACGCGGTTGCCCTTGTCGTCGATCAGCGCACGCACCTTGCCCCACTCGGCGCCGGCGACGAACACGTCGCCCACCTTGAGGGTACCCTTCTGGACCAGCACGGTAGCCACCGGGCCACGGCCCTTTTCCATCTTGGCTTCGACCACGGCGCCCTGGGCGGCGCGACCGGGATTGGCCTTGAGGTCAAGGATTTCGGCCTGGAGGAGGATGGCCTCCTCCAGCTTGTCCAGGTTCATGCGCTTCTTGGCCGACACCTCGACGGCCAGCACGTCGCCGCCCAGCTCCTCGGTCACCAGTTCGTGCTGCAGCAGCTCCTGGCGGACGCGCTCCGGGTTGGCGTCGGGCTTGTCGATCTTGTTGATGGCGACGATCAGCGGCACGCCGGCCGCCTTGGCGTGGCGGATGGCTTCCACGGTCTGCGGCATGATGCCGTCGTCGGCCGCCACCACCAGCACCACGAGGTCGGTCACCTTGGCGCCGCGGGCGCGCATGGCGGTGAAGGCTTCGTGGCCGGGGGTGTCGATGAAGGTGATCTTGGAGCCCGAGGCCAGAGTGACCTGATAGGCGCCGATGTGCTGGGTGATGCCGCCGGCTTCGCCCGACACCACGTCGGTTTCGCGCAACGCGTCCAACAGCGAGGTCTTGCCGTGGTCGACGTGGCCCATGATGGTGACCACCGGCGGACGCGAGGTCAGCTCGGTGTCGGTATCGGTATCGCCTTCCAGGCCCACCAGCACGTCGGCATCGGACACGCGCTTGAAGTTGTGGCCGAACTCGGCCACCACCAGCTCGGCGGTGTCGGCGTCGATGGTCTGGTTGATGGTGGCCATCACGCCCATGCGCATCAGCGTCTTGATGACGTCGCCGCCGCGCTCGGCCATGCGGTTGGCCAGTTCCTGGACGGTCAGGCTTTCGGGGATGACGACGTCGCGGATGACCTTCTCGGCCCCCTTCTGTAGGTTCTTCAGGCGCTCGCGCTCACGGGCGCGCTTGACGGCGGCCAGCGAACGACCGCGCTCGCCGCGATCATCATCGGTCAAAGCGTCGGTGATGGTCAGCTTGCCGGTGCGGCGACGCGGTTCGGTGCGCTTGACCGGCGCCGGCTTGTGGGCGGCGGCCTTCTTGCGAGCGATCTCCTCCTCGTCCTCGTCGCCAGCGGCACGGGGGGCGGGGGCCGGAGTGCCGGACGGCACGGTGGTCCGCACGGGCGGCACCGGGCCGGGCGGCGCGGTCATGCGCGGACCCTGGCGCGGCGGCATGTTTTCGGGCGGCGGCGCGGTCATGCGCGGGCCGGGGCGGGGCTCGGCCGGCTGGACCGGAGCGGCGGCGACGGGCGCGGCCGGCTGGACCGGAGCGACGGGAGCAGCCGGGGCAGGAGCGGACTCGGCCGGGGCGGCGGCCTCCTCGACGACCTCAGCCTCCTCGGCGGCGCGGCGCTCGGCCTCTTCGGCGGCGCGGGCCTGTTCCTCGCGGTGGCGCACCTCGTCCTCGGCGCGCAGGCGGGCTTCCTCTTCGGCGCGGATGCGCGCTTCCTCGGCGGCCTTCTTGGCGGCTTCCAGGGCGGCGGAGCGGGCATTGCGCTCGTGCGGGGTCAAGTCGTGGGCGTTGACCGCCTGCTGCAGCAGCTCGACGTTGGCGACCGCCTTGGCCAGCTCGGCCTCGGCCTGGCCGGCGCCTTCGCGCACCTCGTGCATGGCGCCACCGGCGGCGGAGAAGGTGCGCTTCTTGCGCACTTCGACGGTCACCACCTTCGAGCGGCCGTGCGAAAAGCTCTGGCGAACTTGGCCAGCCTCGACCGTCTTCTTCAGCTCGAGCTTGCCCGGCTGGGACAGCTTCAACGGCGCCTTGCGCTCCTGATCCTTCGAATCGCTCATGTACTTAACTTCGTCTCTTTCGCGGGATGGCCGGGCAAAAAGCCAGGCCTGTTCACTCTCAACCTCGTTCCGGCGCCGTCCCGTTTCCGGATGCCGACACCAAGCCCTGGCGGAAGCCGGCCAGCAGCGTGGCTTCCTCCACCAGCCGGCGGGCCAGCCCACCCGGGGCCAAGGCCACATGTACCGCCTGGTCGCGACCGAAGGGAGCGCCCAACTC
Source organism: Magnetospirillum sp. (assembly GCA_035491155.1). GTDB lineage: Bacteria > Pseudomonadota > Alphaproteobacteria > Rhodospirillales > Magnetospirillaceae > Magnetospirillum. Next base: position 6,651 of record DATJKV010000306.1, read on the forward strand.
GACCGCGTCGAACAATTCAACCACGGGAATGCTGCTCGCCAAAGCGCGCATCTTGCCTTTCCCGTCCTCGGCGGCGTCGCGGGCTTCCACCAGCACCGCCGCACGCTTGGCCTTCAGCTCGGCCTTAACCTTCTCGAACCCGCACACCGCCTGACCGGCCCGGCGTGCCAGCGAGATGGCGTCGAGACAGCGCCGCCGCAACAACCCCTCCAGCCGCTCGGCCAGATCATCCGGCGTCACCACCTGGCGGCGTGCCGCCTTGGCGAACAGACGCTTGGCCACGGCCGTATTTACCACATCGCGCCGTGGGCTCAACCAGATTCCCCGGCCGGGCAGCCGGCGTTCCAGGTCGGGCACCACCTCGCCCGAGGGCGAAACCACGAACCTCAGCAGCTCGCCCTTGGGACGGACCTGGCCGGTGGCGATGCACCGCCGTTCAGGTCCGCCGGGCTGTTCCGCCTCGGCCCAATCCTCGTCCATGACCCCAGGGCTCCTTTCGCCCTTAGGCCTGGGCCTCGCCGTCGAACCAGTGCGCACGCGCCGCCATGATCACGGCGTTGGCCTGGTCCTCGGTCATCTCATCCTTGCCGACGATGTCGATCAGCTCGTCGGAAGCGAGATCGCCCAGATCGTCCAGGGTCTTGATGCCGCGGTGGCCCAGCTTGACCAGCATGTTGGGCGACAGGCCCTCGATGGCGACCAGCGCGTCCTCGACGCCCAGGTCCTTACGCATGGCGTCGTAGCGCTCGTCCTGTTCGGCCAGGAAGGCGCGGGCACGCTGCTGCAGTTCGTTGGCGACGTCCTCGTCGAACCCCTCGATGCCGGAAAGGTCCTCGAGCGGCACGAAGCCCACTTCTTCGACGGTGGAGAAACCCTCGGTCACCAGCAGATGGGCAATGACGTCGTCCACGTCCAGGGCGTCGATGAACATTTTCGAGCGCGAGCGGAATTCCTCGTTGCGGCGCTCGGATTCCTCGGCCTCGGTCATGATATCGATGGACCAGCCGGTCAGCTGCGAGGCCAGGCGCACGTTCTGGCCGCGGCGGCCGATGGCGAGGCTCAGCTGATCGTCGGGCACCACCACTTCCATGGCGTGGTTCTCGTCGTCCAGCACCACCTTGGTCACCTCGGCCGGGGCCAGGGCATTGACCACGAAGGTGGCGTATTCGCCCGACCACGGGATGATGTCGATCTTCTCGCCCTGCAGTTCGGCGACCACCGCCTGGACGCGGGAACCGCGCATACCGACGCAGGCACCCACCGGGTCGATTGAGGAATCGTGGCTGATCACCGCGATCTTGGCGCGCGAACCGGGGTCGCGGGCCACCGCCTTGAGCTCGATGATGCCGTCGTAGATCTCGGGCACTTCCTGGGCGAACAGCTTCGCCATGAAGGTGGGATGGGTGCGCGACAGGAAGATCTGCGGGCCGCGCGGCTCCTGGCGGACGTCGTAGATGTAGGCGCGCACGCGGTCGCCGGTGCGGAAGGTCTCGCGCGGGATCAGCTCGTCGCGGCGCAGCAGCGCCTCGGCACGGCCGAGATCGACGATGACGTTACCGAATTCGACGCGCTTGACCAGGCCGTTGCTGATCTCGCCGACGCGGTCCTTGTACTCGTTGAACTGGCGCTGGCGCTCGGCGTCGCGCACCTTCTGGACAATGACCTGCTTGGCGGTCTGCGCAGCGATACGGCCGAAATCGATGGGCGGCAGCGGATCGACCAGGAAATCGCCCACCTTGGCGTCGGCGTTCTTCTTCAGCGCCTTGGCCAGCGGCAGCTGGGTCGCCTCGTTCTCGACCTCTTCCACGATTTCGATGTAGCGGGCCAGCTGGATTTCGCCGGTCTTGCGATCGATGTGGGCGCGGATGTCATGCTCGTGGCCGTACTTGGAGCGGCCGGCCTTTTGGATGGCCTGCTCCATGGCTTCCAGCACCTCGTCGCGGTCGATGCCCTTGTCGCGGGCCACCGCGTCGGCGACCTGCAGCAATTCGGGGCGGGGGAGCGCAGCGATTCGTTCCATGGTGTCTTTATCCCTGGCCTTCCGGCCCTTTGGTCACGGCGTCGATGAGGGCGTCGGTCAACACCAGCCGGGCCGACTTGATGTCGACCGGCGGGATGGCGACCTCGCCCGCCTCGGTGAGCAGGCGCACCTGCCCGTCCTCGGCCAAACCCAGCAGCGTGCCGCGGAAGCGCTTGCGGCCGTCGACGGCCACCAGCGATTCCACCTTGGCCTCATGCCCCGCCCAGGTCTCGTAATCCTTGGGGCGGGTCAGCGGCCGGTCGATGCCCGGCGAGCTGACTTCCAGCACATAGCCACCCTGGATGGGGTCTTCCACATCCAGCACCGCAGAAAGCGAACGGCTGATGTCGGCGCAATCGTCCACCGTCATCGCCGCGCCATCCTTGCGTTCGGCCATGATCTGCAACGTCGGCCGGGTCTTGCCCTGGAACAGGACGCGCACCAGCTCGTAGCCCTGGCTGTCAAGCGACGGGGCGATCAATGCTTCCAAACGCTGCTGAAGGTCCATTCCTTCGATGCCTTGCGACCTAAAGGGTCCTAAAAAAACAAAAAAGTGGGCCAACGGCCCACCCTTACAACCCCCTCCTCCTGCAAATGCGCTTCTTGGAGGGGAAGCAAGAATGTGTCTGGGCGGGACCTTAAGCGCAAATCAACGCCGAGGCAAGGGAGAAACCGCCCTCTCTCGCTTGCGGGAGGGGAGACCGGATTAGCGCGCCTTGCGCCTGAAGCGGAAAAACACCGGCGCGTTTTCCGCCAGGCACTTCAGCTCGTAGCGGGTCGGCGGCCAGTCCTGCGGCAGTTCGGTGCGGTCGCGGGTGACCTGGATTTCCTCGAAATCCGGGTGCGCCCGCAATTGCTCGGCGGCCCACTCCTGATAGATGGGATCGTCCGAGGCGACGCGCAGTTCGCCGCCGTCCACCAGTAGGCGGGCGAGGCTGTCCAGGTTCTCGCGGCCGATGAAGCGGCGCTCGGCGTGGCGCTTCTTGGGCCAGGGATCGGGGAACAGCACGAAGACGCGGTCGATGCTGGCTGGGGCCAAGGCCGGGAACAGCTGGCGGACGTCTTCGGGGAAGATGCGGACGTTGTCGATATCGGTCCCGTGGAGGTGACCGAGCAGGCTGGCGATACCGTTCTTGAACGGCTCGGAGCCGATGATGCCGGCCTCGGGGTGCAGGCGAGCCTGCGCCACCACGTGCTCGCCACCGCCGAACCCCACCTCGAGCCACACCCGCTCCACCTCGCGGGGGAACAGGGCCTTGGCGTCGAGAGAGGTCCCCGGCTCCGGCACAGTGACCGTTAGCCGGGGCAACAGGGTCTCGATCAGGCCGAGGGCGGTACGGCGCAGGCGTTTGCCGCTGCGCCGACCATAGAAGCGCGGGCGCTCAGGCGCCGGCACGATCTTGCCCTCGTTGCCCATCGGAACGCGCGCCCCTTAGAACGCGCGCTTGAGCTGGTCCACCAGGTCCAGCTTCTCCCACGAGAAGCCGCCGTCCGCATCCGGGTTGCGGCCGAAATGGCCGT
>DATJKV010000307.1:0-5090 GCA_035491155.1 Magnetospirillum sp.
GGCATGGATAACCTGTTCTCGACCCATCCCAGCATGGAGAACCGCATCGGCCTGCTGCGCCAGATGGCGGCCGAGATGGGGATGACCTGGAACGTGCGTGCCCAGGCGGCTCCGGCGGCCGGGCCGTGGGGCGGCAGCGAACCCCGCAAAGGCCCTTGGGGTTGAACGGCGGATGTTGTAGGAGTGGGCCATGGCCCGCTCGCAAAAATCCGCCGATCCCCGCGCCGTAGCCCTCGACCTGCTCGAGGCGGTGCTCGTCCACAAACGTTTGCTTGACGAGGCGCTCGACGCCGACCGCCGGCTCGCCCCCATGGAAGAGCGCGACCGCGCCTTCGTCCGCCTGCTGGTCGCCACCACGCTTCGCCGTCTGGGCCAACTGGACGATTTGATCCGCCGTTGCCTGGACAAGAAGCTGCCGGCCAAGGCCCGCCGTGCCCAGGACGTGTTGCGGCTCGGCGTGGTCCAATTGGCGTTCCTCGGCACGCCGCCGCATGCCGCCATCGCCACCGCCGTGGACCTGGTCAAAGGCACGCCGCTCGCCGGCTTCGCCAAGCTGATCAACGCGGTGCTGCGCCGTATCGACCGTGAAGGCCGCGACTGGGTGACGGCGCAGGATGCCGGTCGCCTGAATACTCCCGATTGGCTGTGGCAGTCCTGGGTTGGCGCCTATGGCGAGGACACCGCCCGCGCCATTGCCTGCGCCCACCTGACCGAAGCGCCGGTGGACATCACTGTGGCCGGCGATCCTGCCGATTGGGCCGAAAAGCTGGAGGCCGAACGTCTGCCCACCGGTTCGCTCCGCCGCAAATCGGGCGGCGACATCACCTGCCTGCCCGGCTTCGCCGAGGGGGCCTGGTGGGTGCAGGACATGGCCGCCGCACTGCCGGCCAAGCTGCTGGGTGACGTCAAGGGCAAGCGCGTCGCCGATTTGTGCGCCGCCCCCGGCGGCAAGGCGCTGCAATTGGCGGTGGCCGGTGCCGAAGTCACGGCGGTGGATCGCTCGGCGAAACGTCTTGTCCGCTTCCAGCAGAACCTGAAGCGCTTGAAGCTCACCGCCGAGGTGGTCGAAGCCGACGTGGCCGGTTGGCAGCCTGCCGCTCCGTTCGACGCCGTGCTGCTGGACGCTCCTTGCACCGCCACCGGCACCCTGCGCCGCCACCCCGACGGTCTGCGCCTGAAGGGTCCTGGCGACGTTGCCGCGCTGGCCGACCAGCAGGCGGCGCTGCTGAAGGCTGCGCTCGCCATGCTGAAGCCGGGCGGCACCCTGGTCTATTGCGTCTGCTCGCTGGAGCCGGAAGAAGGCGTGCGTCAGGTTGAGCGCCTACTCGCAGAGCGGCCGGACATGGCTCGCCTGCCCATCTCCCCCGCTGAAATTGGCGGCTTGGCCGAACTGCTAACCCCCCATGGCGATCTGCGTACCCTGCCCAGCCATCTTGCCGAGAAGGGCGGCATGGATGCATTTTTTGCGGCGCGCCTGCAACGGAAGCCCGTCTGATGCCCAAGCCCCGCCGCTTCGTGCTGATCGATCGCGACGGCACCATCAACGTCGAAAAGCACTATCTGTCCGACCCGGACCAGCTGGAGCTGATCTCGGGCGTGGCCGGCGCCATGAAGCGCTTGCAGCAGGCCGGCTTCGGCCTTGCCGTCATCACCAACCAGTCGGGCATCGCGCGCGGTTATTTCGATCTGGATCGGCTGAGCGCGGTCCACGATCGCCTGAAGGACATGCTGGCGGCGGAAGGGGTAACGGTGGACGGCATCTACATCTGTCCGCATGGCCCCGACGATGACTGCGATTGTCGCAAGCCGCTGCCCGGCATGGCCGAGCAGGCCGTGGCTGAGCACGGCTTCGATCCCGCCCAGGCGATCATGGTCGGCGACAAGGAAGTGGACGTGGAACTTGGCCTGGCCATCGGCGCCGAGACCTTCCTGGTCCGCACCGGACACGGGCACAAATTCGTCGCCGGCACCAAGGCCCATCACGTGGTGGATGACCTCGCGGCCGCTGCGGACGTCATCCTCGGCAGGCGCTGATGCGTCAGCTCGCCCACCGTGGCCTGCCGCTGGCCGCGTTGGCGGCAGTGGCCCCGGTTCTGGCGGTGCCGGCGCCCCAGGCGCTGGTGGTGGTGCTGGCGGTCGCCGGCTTGTGGGCGGCGGTACAAGCCGCGATGGCGCGCTCTCCAATTTGCGACCGTCAGGTGATGATCTGCGCCGCCGTGTTGGCAGGCCTAGCCGCACTCACTGCGTTCTGGAGCATCGACGCCAAAGCCGCCGTCGCCACCGCGCTACGCACCGGCGCCCTGGCCTTGCCGGCAGCCTGCCTGCTGCGTGCGGCGCGTGAACTGGAACCGCAGGGTCGGCGCTGGATCGCCTGGGGGCTGGCAATCGGCTTGGTTCTGGCAGGTTTGCTGCTGTTGGCCGAGTATGTGGGGCCGCAGGTGGTGGGCCGGCTGGTCCATCGTGATCTGTTGCTCGGTAAGTCGGTGGCCAACCGCTCCACCTCGCTTGTGGTGATGCTGATGTGCCCTGCCTTCCTTGCCCTGGCGCGCTCGGCTTCGCTAAAAGTGGCGGCGGCGGTCGCGGCGGTCGCGATCGCCGGGGTGTTGGCCAGTGACAATAGCACCGCCCAGCTCGCGCTGGTCGTTGCCTTGGCGATGGCAGGGCTGGTCCGCAACCTGGGGCCCCGGCTCATCGCACCGACCCGAATGCTGGTAGTGGCTGCCGTGCTGGCCGCGTCGCTGATGACGCTTGCCATTCCTGATCCCCAGCGATCCTACGAGCAATGGGGCTGGAAGCACACGTCGCTCCACCATCGCCTGACCATCTGGCGCTTTGTCGGCGCCCGCATCGCCGAACATCCCCTGCGCGGCTGGGGCATGGATGCCGCCCGCGTGCTGCCTGGGGCCGACGACAAGGTAGTGATAGTGGCCGCCGGGGGTTCGCGACGCCTATCCGAGCAGGTATTGCCGCTGCATCCTCACAACGCCGTCCTTCAGGTATGGCTGGAACTGGGCCTGGGCGGCGCGCTGGCAATGGCGGCCGTTCTGTGGATGCTGCTGGGCAAGACGCTTAGCCCGCCTGACCGCAAAAGCGCCGCAGCGGCCACCGCCACCCTGGCGGCGGCGGTGCTCATCGCCTGTTCAAGCTACGGGTTGTGGCAGGGCTGGTGGCAGGCGGCCTTGTGGATTGCCGCCGTGCTGGTTGCGGCCACCACATGCCGGCCTGAAAAGACCTAGAAGTCCGAGCAGCGCCCGGCTTTCTCCCAGTCACCGAAGCGGGTGGGCTCGGGGCCTTCCGGGCCACCGACCTCTTCCGGGATGGGCTGTTGCGGCTTGACCTCCTGTTCCGGCTCGGCCGGCTGGGTGGGAGTCTTGGGGGTCTCGGGCATGGCGAAGGGTCCTTTCCAGGCGCCCCAAAATGGCGCCCAAGGCGGCATTTTTCAAGGCTGGCAGCCGGCCGCGCTTCTGCTCGTTGGACTTGGGGGGGGCTTTGCGCTAACAATGGCCGCCCGCTACCCGCCATTTGACCGATGATCCTAAAGCCCACTTTCCACCGCGGTCATATCGCCTTCGCCCATGATCTGACCATGGCGGCGTTGTCGTTCCTGGCCGCGATCTACCTGCGCCAGGGCGACCAGTGGGTGCTGGGCTGGGACGGTTCCATGTTGAGCATGGCTACCGCCAGCTTCACCGCCATCGCCGCCGCCGCCTTCGTCTCGTCGCGCATGTACAAGGGGGTGTGGCGCTACGCCTCGGTCAACGACCTGCTGACCCTGACCAGGGGCGCGACGCTGACCATCACGGCGTTCTACCTGGTGATGTTCATGACCACGCGGTTGCAGGACCTGCCGCGCTCGGTACTGATCATCAATTGGTTTGTGCTGCTTGCGCTGCTTGGTGGGCCTCGCTTTCTCTATCGCTCGTGGAAGGACCGCCGCCGCGCCGTCAAGCTGGCCGCCAGCGGCCATACCCGCGTTCCTGTCCTGTTGGTGGGTGCCGGCGACGAGGCCGAGCTGTTCCTGCGCGCCACCACGGCCCCCGATGCGGAATATCGCGCCGTCGGCTTGCTGAGTGAGCGGGGCGCCCGCGTGGGCCGCAATATCCATGGTGTCAACGTGCTGGGTGCGCTTGACGAACTGGAGATGGTGGTGGGCCAGTTGCGCGAGCGCGGCCAGGCGCCGCAGCGCTTGATCGTCACCGATCATCGCCTGGATGGCGCGGTGATGCGCCGGCTGCTGGACGAAGCGGACCGGCTGGGTCTGGCGCTTGCCCGTATTCCCCGTCTGACCGATCTCAAGGACGGCGTCGAGGACCGGATCACCGTTCGCCCCATCGCGGTCGAGGATCTCTTGGGCCGGCCCCAGGCGGTGCTGGACCGCGAGGGCATGGCCGCCATGATCCACGGCCGGTCAGTGCTGGTGACCGGCGCAGGCGGTTCCATCGGCTCAGAACTGGTGCGCCAGATCGCCGGTTATGGTCCTGGGCGGTTGGTGCTGTTCGAGGCCACCGAGTTCAACCTTTACTCCATCGACATGGAGTTGGCTGGCGCCAACCCGGAACTGACCCGCGTGCCCGTATTGGGTGACGTGCGCGACGCCGTACGGGTGGCCGAGGTCATGGCCGAGCACAAGCCCGACCTGGTGTTCCACGCCGCAGCGCTCAAGCACGTGCCCATGGTGGAATACAATCCCGACGAGGGCGTGCTGACCAACGCCATCGGCACCCGCATCGTTGCCGATGCCTGCGTCGCCAATGGCGTCAAGGTGATGGTGCAGATCTCTACCGACAAGGCGGTCAATCCCACCAACGTGATGGGCGCCTCGAAGCGGGTGGCGGAAATGTACGCCCAGGCGCTGGATCTGTCGGGGACCGCCACCCGCTTTGTCACCGTGCGGTTCGGCAATGTGCTGGGGTCCACCGGCTCGGTGGTGCCGCTGTTCCAGAAGCAGTTGGCCGAGGGCGGGCCGCTGACCGTCACCCATCCCGACATGACCCGTTATTTCATGACCGTGCGCGAGGCTGTCGAGCTGGTGCTGCAGGCTTCGGCCTTCGGGGTCGAGCACCCCGACTACCGCGGTAAGATCTTTGTCC
>DATJKV010000308.1:0-2396 GCA_035491155.1 Magnetospirillum sp.
AGGCTCATCACCCGCGTCGCAGGTCCCGTGATCATCGGCTCCGGCAGCGGGAAGAGCAGGCCATCGGCAAAGCCGTGGCTGCGGATGGAATCGCCGAAGTCGTTGTTGAATTTCTGCGCGATGTCCCGCGACAATTCGAGATGCTGCTTCTGGTCCTCGCCGACCGGCACGTGGGTCGCGCGATACAGCAGGATGTCGGCGGCCATCAGCACCGGATAATCCAGCAGGCCGGTGCCGACGGATTCGCTGCCGCCCGACTTGGCCTTGAACTGGGTCATGCGGTAGAGCCAGCCCAAGGGGGCCATGCAGTTCAGCAGCCACGACAGCTCAGAATGCTCCGGCACGTGGCTTTGCAGGAAGATGGTGGACTTGGCCGGATCGATGCCGCAGGCGATGTACAGGGCGGCGACTTCCAGGCACTTGTCGTGGAAGGCCTTGGGGGTGATGGCTTCCGGGATGGTGATGGCGTGCAGGTCGACGACGCAGAAGATGTTGTCGTAGTCGTCCTGGTTCTCGGCCCACTGGCTGATGGCGCCGACGTAATTGCCGATATGCAGCTTGCCGGTGGGCTGAACACCGGAGAAGACGCGCTTCTTCTGCTGGCCTGACATCCCGTAAGTCTCCGAAACCAAAAGGAAGGCGGTACTAATAGCCCTTCGGGGGGGCAAAATCCAGCCGTCACGTGTTCTTGAAACGTAACGTGAACGTGCCTATCTTGCCGTTATGGATAAGCTTGAGCCCCATCGCGGCGCGGCTACCAACGCCACCAACCGGTACGAGCGCTTCAGCGCGGAAGCCTGCGACGACGGCTGGGATTTGGGCGACGAGGAGCTGCCGCCGCTTAAGACCGAGGTGGCGGTGGACGCCACCCGCACCATCATCACGCGGAACTCGTCACCTGACGTGCCGTTCGACCGCTCCATCAATCCTTACCGGGGCTGCGAGCATGGCTGCATTTATTGCTTCGCCCGCCCGACGCACGCCTATCTGGGGCTGTCGCCGGGCCTGGATTTCGAGACCCGCCTGCTGGCCAAGCCCGACGCCCCGGCGCTGCTGGAGAAGGAACTGCGCAATCCGCGCTACCGCCCGGCGGTGATCGCCATCGGCACCAACACCGATCCCTATCAGCCCATCGAGCGCTCGCGCCGCATCATGCGCGGCGTGCTGGAGGTGCTGGCCGCCTTCCGCCATCCGGTGATGATCACCACCAAGAGCGCCCTGGTGGCGCGCGACATCGACCTGCTGGCCCCCATGGCGGAACAGGGGCTGGCCAGCGTGGCCATCAGCGTCACCACCCTGGACCGGGATTTGTGCCGCAGGCTGGAGCCGCGCGCCGCCACCCCAGCCATGCGGCTGGACACCATCCGCCGGCTGTCTTCTGCCGGCATCCCCACCACGGTGATGGCCGCCCCCATGATCCCGGCGCTGACCGAGCATGAGCTGGAGAGCATCCTGGAGGCCGCCCACGCCGTCGGCGCCACCGGTGCCGCCACCATCCTGCTGCGCCTCCCCGGCGAGGTGGCCGAACTGTTCGCCGAGTGGCTGGAGCAGCACGCCCCAGCCAAGGCCGCCCATATCATGAGCCTGCTGAGCCAGTCGCGCGGCGGCAAGGCCTATGACAGCAACTGGGGTACCCGCTTTTCCGGAACGGGGAACCTGGCGGAACTGTTGTCCCACCGCTTCCGCCTCGCGTCCAAGCGCCTTGGCCTCGCCGACCGGCACGTGACGCTCGACTGCTCGAAATTCCGCCCGCCGCCCAAGGCGGGGGACCAGTTGGCGCTGTTCTAACCGTCCAGTTCCGCATAACAGCGGAAGATGCCCTCTTCGCTGAACGGCAGGCGGCGGTCGCTGGCCAGGTAGGCTCGCAGGCGCGGGCGTTCGGCGACGGCGTCGTGCAGGGCGGTCACCCTGGGCGTGCGTGCCGTGGCACGGGCGGTGGCTTTGGGGAAGGCGTAACGCAGGCCTTCCACCAATTGGAACAGCGACAGGTCGGCGTAGGTCACGTCGGGCCCCGCCAGCGTGCCCGAGCCGTTGCCGGCCAGGATACGCTCGAACCAGTCCAGGAAGGCGGGGATACGGGTTTCGCGGAAATGGCGGGCGCGTCGGGCCGCTTCCGGTTTCTGATCCTCGTAGTAAAGCTCGGCGCTGACGGGGTGGTGGGTGTCGTGGGCTTCGGCCACCACGTCGGCGATGGTCAGCTGAATCTGGTGCACCCACAGGCGGCCGGGTTCGTCGTCGGGGGCGAGGCCCAGGCGTCCGCCCAGGTACAGCAGGATGGCCGAGGTCTGGCCGATGACGACGTTGCCATCCTTGAGGAAGGGAGGTGCAAAGGGCGGCCGGTGCGGTCCATCCAGCAGCGCCGCCATCCGGCCCATGCTGCCGGGAGTACGGGCTAC
>DATJKV010000309.1:0-3502 GCA_035491155.1 Magnetospirillum sp.
GTTGTCAGTGGCGCGGGAATTCGTCTTCGAAGCCTTCCTGGGCACCGACATCTCCAAGGCCTTCCTGCACGGCCATTCGTACACCGCCAACCCGCTGGGCTGCGCCGCCGGCCTGGCCTCGCTCGACCTTTTGGAAGCGCCGGCCTGCCAGGAGCGCATCAAGGCCATCGAGGCCATCCACCGCCAGCGCCTGCCGGGCATCGCGCGGCGCACCGGCGTGTCCAAGGCCCGCATCTGCGGCACCATCGCCGCCTTCGACCTGGCCGGCCAGGGCTATGGCGGGGCGCTGTCCAACAAGCTGAAAAACGACTTCCTAGCCAAGGGCCTGTTGATGCGGCCCATGGGCGACGTGCTTTACCTGCTGCCCCCCTATTGCATCACGGATATGGAGTTGCACCGCGCCTGGGATATCATCGATGGAGTAATCGCCCACCTTTAGGACTAAGCCATGCTTCGCATTGAGGAAATCGTCGGCGCCATGGACGATGAATTCCGCTATGCGCTGGACGTCCTTGACGACGAGCGCCTCGTGGCGCTGGCGGCCGACAAGGCGGCGCTGAGGCGTCTGCGCCCGGTGGGCGTTTCCCATGCCGAGGCCATGGCGATGATCGCGGCCATACAAGCCAAACGCGCAACCGGGACGCAGAAGGCGGCCCCCCTGAAGCCGAGACGGACGCGGAAAAAGGCGAGCCCACGCCCCAGGACCCCCTGCCCGACCGAGCCGGCCGTGTTGCCGCCCCCCGTGCCTCCGCTGCTGCTCGACATGCCGATGCCGCGAGGCCCGGCTATCCGTCTGCCACCGCCGGCCGCGCCGGATTCCGTCATTCCCCTGCCGCCGCCGCCCGCCGAGCCGATTGCCGAGCCGGCGGCATCTTCGCCTTTCCGCTCACGCCGAGCGGCGGCGCTGGCGGCAGGGCTTCTTCTGATGCTCGCCATCATCCTGTGGGCGATATAGGCGGGAACATTCGCGCGCCTCCCGCATTCATGGTTCACCACCCCGAGGAGGGCGACCATGAAGACGTTCCTGCCTATGGCCGTACTCGCCGCTCTGGCCGCTTTTCCGGCCCTCGGCCAAACCACCTCCGACACGACCACCATGCCGCGATCCGAGCGCGAGCGCTCGATGCAAGAACAGGCGCAACGCCCAGACCAGCGCCAGCAAGGCGAGATCCAGGAGCTCAGGGATAAAGGCATGACCTCGCCCGACGTGCAGGGTCAGGCGGTGCCCGAAAATCCCAATACGGGCGTTCCCGAAGCGCAGGAGCGCGGTGCCCCCAAGCGTGAACTGGAAGGGCGGACGCCACGCCCCTGACGGTTGACGTTTACCGCGCATAGGGAGGACGGTCGGAACCATCGTGGGTGTCGGCCATTGATGGCGTGGGAGAAATCGCCCGCACTCGTTTCTCCCGACTTGATCATTCAAGCGGAGGATCACCATGAGGAAGGTTTTGACCCTGGCCCTGCTGGGTGCTGTGGCGATTAGCCCGGCCATGGCGGGCATGGGCGACCAAAAGAGCCAGGAGCAGGGCAGCTCGCAGAGCAGCATGTCCGGCAGCCACACCCGCCAATCGGCCCAGAATCTGGACAAGAACACCACCCGCCAGGTGCAGCAGCAATTGCAGAGCCAGGGCTACGACGTGGGCAAGGCGGACGGCGTGTGGGGGCAGAAATCTCATCAGGCATTGATGAACTTCCAGCGTGACCAGAACATCCAGGCCACCGGCCAGCCCGACCAGCAGACGCTGGCCGCCCTCGGCGTCAACCGGGGCGGCGCCCAGCAGGCCCAGACACCGGAACAGGGCGGCGGCAACCGCTCGCCGGAACATCAGGGCGGCGGGATGATGGGCCGTTAGCCCGAACACGAGGGCGGGCCCGCCGCCCGCCCTCCCTTTCAATGGCAACCGCCAGGAGAGAGTGAATGAAGACGCGCATCGTCCTTGTCGCCCTCGGCGCTTTGGCAGCCCTGCCCGCCTGGGCCCAGCAAAAGTCCACCGCGACCGGCATGCCCACGTGGCAGAGCCCGGGCGAACCCCTGGCGGCGGCCCAGACCACCAAGGCATATGTGCCCAATCGCGACGTGGTGTCCGCCGTGCAGCAGCGCCTGAATCAGCAGGGCTATCCCACCACGGTGGACGGCAACTACACCGCCAATCTGCGCAACAACGTGCTGCGCTTCCAGTCCGAGCACGGTCTGCGCCCCACCGGCGAGGTCGACATGTCCACCATCGGCGCGTTGGGTATCAACGTCGAACCGGTGGGCGTCTCCACCGCCATGGCGGCACCCGCCCAGACCGCCGCCGTGCAGCCGCCGCCCGCCTATCGGCAGATCCTCGAACGCGACGAACACCAGACCTCGCCCCAGACGCGCCTGCAGCCGCGGCCGTTCGAGAATTCCGCCGGCCTCGAGGTGCCGAACAGAGACATCGACAACACCCAGATCGGCGAGGTGCCGCCCGGCTTCCACCCCGGCGACCCGGTGGAAGATCTGGGAATTTACTGAGAAGGCGTCGCCCCGGACGCGACTGCGCGATCCGGGATCCATGGTGCCCCCCGCGGCCGTGGATCCCGGCTCTCCGCTATGCTGGGGCGGGAATAACGCCTGTGTTCAGAACAGCGAATTCAGTACGCTGCCCGGGCGCACTCCGCCGGCCATGGTGATCTTGAGGTTAGCTTCGTACATGGCGATGCCGTAGATCATCTGGAACAGCGAGATTCTGCCCGCACCCCCGGCCTCGGTGCTTTCCTCGGTGTCCCCCACCTGGAAGGCAGTGGCAAGACGGGAGACGAACGGCGTCGCCTGGTCGTCCTGCTTCTTCTGTTGGCCGAAGTCGGGCGTTTGCTCGTCGTCGTAGCGCCACAGCCTGTTGTCGTCGACGCCGATCTGCGGAGAGAAGTCGGCCCCTTCCACGCCACCGCTGACAGACGCGACATTGCGGCCGCCCGAGAGCGGGCGGGCCGTAGCCGCCGCCGCCATGCCGGGCGCTGCAACCGCTGAAACTCTGCCGGTGCCGAGGGCCATTTCCAAACTTCGCGTACACTAACTCAGTGTTGAATGTACGACCCAATCCCCATCAAATCCAGCCAATTTGGCAAAAATCAGCAAAATATCGGCGTAAATGTTGCCCTCGCCAGACAAGACATCGCCACCTCGGAAAAATATTAAAAAATAGTGAATGCAATATTGGGAAGAACCTCCCCTAAAAACCGCCACCATGAGAACCTCCCATTTCGCACCCGCGAAATTTCATGAGCGCGACCGGCACGGGCAGATTATGATGAGCAACCTGCCCGTGTGTCAGGAGCGACCATGAACGAGATCGGCCCCCAGGCCTCCGCCGAATCGCCCCACACCAAAGCCCCGCCGCAGTACGACGACGGCCACGATGCCACGCTGCTCGAGCTCCAGCCGGTGCATCCGCTGGTACCGCCGCCGCCCCGCCCGGAGCCTTTCTCCGCCCCCTTCCCCATCTTCACCGATTCCACCGACCGGTTGATGCATGCG
>DATJKV010000310.1:0-3106 GCA_035491155.1 Magnetospirillum sp.
CCCGTCGGCCGCCCGCGTGGTGTACGATTATTACGGCGGGGCGGTGCGCTTCCCGGCCGCCTGGGATTTGATGATGACGGAGGTGGACAAGGCAGATTCGGCCCGCTACTCGCTGGACGACATCCTGTCGCCCACCGGTTGGACGCTGCTGAACTACATCATGGACGCCCGCACCGGTCTGGGCCGTTTCCGGGAATTCCGCATCTCGAACTACCAGTTGATGATGAACCTCATCGACTATTGCCGGAACCACACCATCGAACAAATCCTTGAACTGCCCGACGTGAAGGAGCGGACCGAGCTCTATTTCGCCCACGAGGAGCGGTTCGAGGAGCAGATCAAGCGCTGCGCTACCGTATATGGCAACTTGGTGGTGCTGAACCTGCGCGAGGAAGAGACCATCTTCGCGGGCAACCGCTTCATGATTTATGCCCTGCACCCCCAGTGCAACATTTCCATCCACGTGATGTGGGGCCTGAAGAAGCAGAACACCGTGTTCGCCATTGGCCGTTCCATCCTGGACCGCGGCTCCAAGACCAATGTGGGCGCCCTGTGCCTGGAATATGGTGGTGGCGGCCACGAGAAGGCGGGCACCTGCCAGGTGGCCAACGATAAGGCCGAGGCGGCGCTGACGGATATCATCGCCCGCATCAACGCCGACGGTTGAGCCGGGATGGGCCCCTGTGCCCGATTTCGGTTGATTTCCTGACTTCGTCGAATCACTCTCTGGGGGCTGTTGACTGCTCAGCCCACGAGATATCGGCATGGACGTCCAAAAGCTTGCCAAGGTGCTGGCGCTGGCCGCCTCGGACAATGATACCGAGGCGCTGCAGGCGTTGCGTACGGCCAAGCGCCTGCTGGAGGGTGAGGGGGCCGATTTCGTCGAACTGGCTCGTCGCCTGACCGAGGGCGCGCAGTCCGACGCCGTGGGGCGCGAGGTGCTGGAAGACGCCATCTTCGACCTGCGCAACGAAATCCGTCACCTGCGGTCGGAGAACGAACGGCTTAAGCAGGGACGCGGAGGCGGTCCCGCGCCCGCCGCCGAACCGCCCAGCTTCCAGGATGCCGCCCGCGCCGCCGCTGACGTCATCCGCCTGCGCGCCGAATTGGCCAACCTGTCCGATGCGCTGACGGTGGAGCGCGACGAGGTGCTGCGCATGAAGGCGGTGGAGGCCAACCTGCACCAGTCCTTCCAGGAGGCGCTGGCCGAAGCCGGCCGCGCCATGGCCCAGTTGAGGGAAGCCGAGGCCCGCCGCATGCGGCTGGAGGCCGAGAACCGTCGCCTGCTGCACGCCAACCATGCGCTCTCGGTGGACTTGGCCGAGGCCCGCGCCGCTCGGCCCGCCCCCGAGCCGGAACCAATGCAGCCCAAGGTGCCGGTGGCCGCCAAGCAGGCGCCCCGCCGCAAGGCCAAGGGCGCAGCGTCGCAATTCGCACTGCTCTAGAGCGTCTATCCGTTCTCACATGAGCATCCGGCCTTAGGGGTTGCGCTGGACTCTCGGCGGGATACGCCCATATAACCCCCGTCATGACTACTCTGATCGGCCAAGATTTTCTCAAGATGCACGGGTTGGGGAACGACTTCGTCGTCCTCGATGCGCGCGCGTCCGAGCGCTCGTTGAGCGAGGCGGCCGTGCGCGCCATCGCCGACCGTAACCGTGGTGTGGGCTGCGATCAGTTGATTGTGGTCGAGTCGGCACGCGGGGCGACCAGCGACGCCTGGATGACCATTTACAATCCCGACGGCTCGCAATCGGGCGCCTGCGGCAACGCCACCCGCTGCGTCGCCTGGCTGCTGATGGAGCAGTCCGGCACCGACAAGGTGGTGATCGAGACCAAGGCCGGCCTGCTGGACGCCGAGCGGCGCGGCGACCGCCTGGTGGCGGTGGACATGGGATTGGCCCGGCTGGACTGGCGCGAGATTCCGCTGGCCGAGGCGGTGGACACCCTGCATCTGGGCATCTCTGCCGGACCGCTGGTCGACCCGGTGGGCGTCTCCATGGGCAATCCCCATGCCGTGTTCTTCGTCGACGACGTGGCTGCCATCGACCTGGCCGCCTTCGGTCCGGTGCTGGAGAACCACGCCATCTTCCCCGAGCGCGCCAATATCGAGATTGTCCAGGTGCTGTCGCCCGAGAAGCTGCGCATGCGGGTGTGGGAACGCTCGGCCGGCATTACCCAGGCTTGCGGCAGCGGCGCCTGCGCCACCCTGGTAGCGGCGGCCCGGCGCGGCCTCACCGGCCGCAAGGCCGAGGTGGTGCTGGACGGCGGCTCGCTGGTGGTCGAGTGGCTGCCCGACGACCATGTGCTGATGACCGGGCCGGTGGCGCTGTCGTTCAAGGGCTCCCTCGATCCGAGTTTGCTGGGATGACCACCGAGAAAGTGCAGGTGGTTACCTTTGGCTGCCGCCTGAACGCCTACGAATCCGAGGTGATGCGCGAGCATGCCAAGGCGGCCGAAGCCGGGGTCGAGACCATCATCGTCAACACCTGTGCCGTTACCGCCGAGGCCGAGCGCCAGGCGCGCCAGAACATCCGCAAGCTGCGGCGCGACAATCCCAACGCCCGCATCGTGGTGACCGGCTGCGCCGCCCAGGTCGACCCGGCCAAGTTCGCCGCCATGGCCGAGGTGGATCAGGTGCTGGGCAACGCCGAGAAGATGCAGCCCGACATCTTCTCCGCCCCGCCCGAGGACCGCATCGTCGTCACCGACATCATGCAGGTGCGCGAGACCGCCGAGCATCTGGTTTCCGGCTTCGAGGGACGTGCGCGCGCCTTCGTCGAGGTGCAGACCGGCTGCGACCATCGCTGCACTTTCTGCATCATCCCCTTCGGCCGCGGCCCCAACCGCTCGGTGCCCATGGGGCGCATTGTCGATCAGGTGCGTGCCCTGGTGGCCCAAGGCTTCGGCGAGGTGGTGTTCACCGGCGTCGACATCACTGCCTATGGCGGCGACCTGCCGGGCCAGCCCACCCTGGGCCAGATGGCCCGCCGGCTGCTGGCGCAGGTGCCCGAGTTGCCGCGCCTTCGGCTGTCCTCGCTGGACCCGGTCGAGGTGGACGACGACCTGCTGCGGCTGGTGGCCGAGGAACCCCGGCTGATGCCGC
>DATJKV010000311.1:0-5511 GCA_035491155.1 Magnetospirillum sp.
TTCCGTCACCGAAAGAATTGCGGCGCGCTCCGCGTGAGGGGGCGTCGTGCAGAAGGGGCCTGCCGGTGACGGCAGGCCCCTTCTCGTTCCAATTCCGCTTACTTAACCTTGGCGCTCACCGGGGTGACGGGGGTGGAGGTGGGCTTGCTGTAGGACACCCGGTGGAAGTTGTGCTGGGTGCTGCCACCCGCGCTGACCGGACCGGTGGTCAGGTGCTGGCGGTGCTGGGGCGTCACGGTGGCGGTTCCGCCGGCAGCGGTGCTGACCACCACCGGCTGATGATGGTGGGAATGGTGGCCCGCCATGCCGCCGGCCGCGGTGGTCACCCCCGCGGAATGATGCTCCACGTGATGATGGTGGGCGGCCAACTCGGGGTGATGCTCGGCTCGGACCACTTGCCCCAGGTTGCGGGCGTGGACCAATCCCTCGGCCCGCATCTGGTGGAAGACCTGGCCCCAACCCTCGTGGCGGTGGGCGGCGGCGATGCGGTCCAGGCTCCAGGGATGGGTGCTGCCGCTGCGCAGTTCGGCGTCGTGCAGCGCCAGCGCGATCTTCTGCTCGCCGGCGGGCAGGCGGGCGAAGGCGCCCTCGTGCCAGGACGGATGGGCGCCCTCATGCCAGGACGAATGGGACGGCTCGGTCGACGGTGCCGGCTGGGCGCTGGCTACCGGGCGGGGCGTCGGGCCGGTGGGGCTGGTTGGGGTGGCCGGGCTGGTCGGCGCGGTCGCCACGGGGCCTGGCTGCGGGGTGGTGGTGGGCGTCGGCGCCGGGCTCGCCACCGGCACCACCACCGGGGTGGTCGGCGCGGTGGGAGTGGTGGCGTCGGCGGCGAAGGCCGAGGCGGCAGCCAGCGTCAGGGACAAGGCCGAGCCGCAGGCGAGCATTCTAGGCAACGAGAACATGGTGTCTTTCCCCATTATGGTGGTTAGGAATTATTGCTGGCCCGGGACAGCCGGGTCCGCCGTGGGCGTGCCGCCTGCAGGTCGTCAAGCGCCTGGCTGGTCTGCATGATGATTTCGGTGGCGGTGGCGCTGTCCTTGAAGATCAAGCTTTCGGAGGCGACCACCCGCAGGCGGCAGGTGCGCGGGGTGACCGTCTCGATCTCCACGGTGATGTCGCGGTCGTTGGCGTGGGCGCCGATCTTGCGGACGCCCGGTTCCTGCTGGTCGCTGTCGATCGCGATGCCCATGGTGCCCAGCGCCTTGCGGCTGGCGGTATGGACGTCGTCGGCGGGGGCAGTGAAGGTTTTGTAGGTAATTCCGTTCAAGGTATGGCTGACGCCTACCCCGGCTCCGGTGCTGGCACCGATCTCCATCATCGCCATGCCGACCGGCGCGGCGCAGCCGGGCAGGCCCAGCAGCAGGCTGGCGCACAAGGCGACGCGGAGCGTTTGAAAGGGCTGCGACATCGGGGTAACTCTAGCCATCGATGGGGGTAAGCTAGCCTGGGGCCAGGGGCCGGTCGCGGGGCATGGAGGTGGCATAAATGGGCCCCGCTTTGTCACAGACAGCGGCAAAGCGAAGCAAAATCGTCCCCAATTTCGCGCAGCTGGAGCGGTTGCAAAGGCATCGCCGAGCCGCTATGCAGGCGCCCCGGTTCTGAAGGCAGAGGCTCCAGCATGTTCGTCGGCATGGATTTCGGCACCACCAACAGCGCCGTCGCGGTCGCGGGGGCGGGGGGAGCGGCACGCATCCTGTCCCACCCCACCTTCGGCACTACCGGGTCCGAACACTCGGACACCTTGCGCTCCATGGTGGCGTTCGAAAAGGCACGGCGGGACCAGGCCCTGGTAGGCCATGAGGCGGTGGCGGCCTATTTGAACGGCGACGGCGAATGCCGCCTGCTGCAATCCTTCAAGAGCTATCTGACCAGCCGGCTGTTCAGCAGCGCCAACATCTTCAACTCCAGCATCAGCCTGGAACGCCTGATCGCCTTCGTGGTGGAGCACCTGCGCACGGTGGCCGAAACGGAGGCAGGAGCGCCGGTGCGCCAGGTGGTGGCCGGCCGGCCGGTGCGCTTCGTCGCCGAGGACGGAAAGGTAGAGGACGATTATGCGGTGGCCCGTCTGGTCGAGGCGTTCACCCAGGCGGGCGTCGAGCGGGTGGAGTTCGAATACGAGCCCATCGCCGCCGCCTATTATTACGAGCAGGATTTGACCCGGGATGAGATCGTGCTGGTGGCCGATTTCGGCGGCGGCACCAGCGATTTCTGCCTAGTCAGGCTGGGACCGGGACGGGCGTCGCTGGCGAACCCTCGGGACGCCATCATCGGCACGGCCGGCGTGGGCCTGGCGGGAGACGCCTTCGACCGCCGCATCGTCGAACGCGGCGTTGCCGAGCATTTCGGCAAGAACACTACCTACCGCAGCAATCACAAGGATCTGCCCGTTCCCGACTGGATCTACGGCAAATTCGCCCGCTGGCACCACATCGGCTTCCTGGGCACCGCCTCGACCCTGCGCATGCTCAAGGACATCCAGCGCCACGCCAGCCATCCCGAACGCATCGAGGACCTGCTGACGCTGATCGACTATCATCTGGGCTACCACCTCTACCGCGCCGTCGAGGCGGTGAAGGTGGGGTTGTCCCGGGCGGATTCCACCACCTTCCGCTTCCATCACGACGGCATCGCCATCGAGCAGAGCGTGACGCGCGCCGAGTTCGAGGACTGGATCGCCCCCGAATTGGCCGACATCGCCCAATGCGTGGACAGCCTGCTGGAGGCCAGCGGCACGCGGGTGGGCGAGGTGGACCGGGTGTTCATGACCGGTGGCACCTCGCTGGTCCCGGCGGTCCGCTCCCTGTTCACCGATCGCTTCGGCGCCGACCGCATTCATTCGGGCGGCGAGTTCATCTCGGTGGCCAGCGGTCTGGCCTATCGGGCGCGCGAGCTGTTCGGCGCCGGTTAACGCGCCCAGGGGAACAGCAGGCGTCGCCAGGTCTCCAGGCCGTGCATCCACAGGCCTTGCCACTGCGCCATCAGGGGCAGCGGCGACCACAGCGGGGGCTGGCTCTGCCAGGGCTGTTGGGAACTGGCCTCGGAAAGCGACGGCTCGGGCTGGCGGACCTCCGCGGGCTCAGGCCGCGAACGGCTTACCACCGCAAGCTTGGGCCGGCGTTGGGACTTTGCCGGCAGGGCCGTGAACAATTCGGTCATGTTGCGGTACTGCTGGTCGGGCAACTGCTCCAAATACTCCAGAGCCCGGGACGATACGTCCTGGCTGCGGGCATATTCGACGATACGGGTGCGGTCGCAAGGAAAGCTGATGCCTTCCAGCGCCTGGACGAGTGTTCTTGCCATCGGTCACCTCCGCAGCGGTCAACACGCGTGCTGCGGCCGGGTTCGCGCAATGGGGATGGATGGGGAACCGCCGCCGTGCCGCCTCGGTTCAGCCTTCCGGCGTTTCCCATTTTCCGGAGCATGGTTATGGCCACTCTGTTGCAGAACATTGCTTCCGTCCTCGGCATCGGCAATAGCGAGGCTCAGGCGTCGAGCGCCTCGGTGCCCACCGGCACCACCAACGCCGCCTTCCATCTGGACCTGTCGCAAACCCTCACCGGCGAGCAGTTGCTGGTGGCCGGACCGAACGATGCCACCCTCACCGCCACCACTGACCAGCGCGCCATCCTCATGGGTGCCGCCGGCAACGATCACCTGGTCGGTGGTGACCATCCCGACGTGTTGATCGGCGGTGGCGGCACCAACGTCATGACTGGCGGTGGCGGCGTCGACGTGTTCGGGCATTCCAGTGGTGCCGTGGACGTGATTACCGACTTCAGTCCTGCGGCGGGCGAGAAGATTGCGCTGGCCACGGGCCTCACCTTCACCGGCAGTACCTCCGTCCAGGTCAACCCGGCCACCTTCGGCCTGTCCGGCACTTCCCAAGCCTCGACCCAGCTCAATTTCAGCGACGGCAGCCATGTGATTCTGCTCGGCTCGCACGAGACGCCCACCAGCGACTGGTTCATCTGAATCTGCGGTAATTCGATGACGCGGCCCGGTTTAATGCCGTTGCGGCGGGGCGCGGCTTAGGATATGCACCTTGGGCAGTATTGGCGGCGGAGCCCCGCCAACCCCAAATTTCCCTAGTGTGGGTGATCCCGGAATTCACCCCTTCAGGCGCGTTTGGGGATCACCACACCATTCGATGGTCTGCTCATCCGAGAAACTCCTCCAGTGAGTTTCTCGGGCAGGACGTTGGGGCCGGCCGAATTCGGCGGGCCCTTTTTCATGACGGTGCCCTTTTTCGTGACGGTGACTGCCTTCCCATGATCAATGCCGCCGCCCTGCTGTGGAGAGCCTCGGTCCAGGTCCTGTCGGGCAGTCATGCGCGCCTGCTGGTGTTCCCGCTGCTGGTGATTGGTGCCGCGCTGCCGGTCTTCGCCGGAGCGGTGCCGCCCCTGGCCGATTTCGTCAATCATCTGGCGCGCATGCACATCATGGCGGCGCCCGACGGCGGGAGATTGGCCCAGCTCTACAGCATCAAGTGGGCCATCATCCCCAACCTGATCATGGACATGATGGTGCCGCCGCTGGCCCGGGGCTTGGGCATATACGCCGCCGGCCAGGCGTTTGTGCTGCTGACCCTGGCGCTGCTGGCCACCGGGCCGATGGCGGTGCACAAGGCGCTTTACGGGCGCACTTCGCCGCTGCCGCTGGTGTCCTTCCTGTTCCTTTACAACGGCATCCTGCTGTTCGGGCTGATGAACTACCTGCTGGGGCTGGGCATTGCCTTGTGGGGCCTGGCCGCGTGGATCGCCGTACGCGAGCGCCCGGTGTGGGTGCGGCTGCCGCTGGCGGCGGCGATCGTGCTGGCCCTGTTCTTCTGCCATCTGTTCGACGTGGGCCTGTTCGCCCTGGCGGTGGGCAGTCTGGAACTATGGCGCTGGAGCGAGCGCCGCCCGTTGAGCCCGCTGGCTTTGCTGCGCCAAATGGCCCTGCTGGTTTTGCCCTTCGCGCCGGTGCCGCTGCTGATGCTGGCCAGCCCGACCATGGGCCTGTCGTCCGACGTGTTGTGGCTGCCCCAGGGCAAGATGGACGGCCTCTATTCCATCTTCCAGCTCTACGGCGACGTCACCGATCTGGTGTTCGCCACGGCCGTGGGTGCCGGTGCCGTGTGGCTGACCAAGCGTCGGCTGCTGCGCCTGCATTCGGCCGGCTGGGTGCTGTTCATCGTCTCGGCCGGCATCTTCATGGCCATGCCGCGCGTGCTGTTCGGCTCATGGCTGGCCGATCAGCGCATGCCCATCGCCATCGTCTTCCTGCTGATCGGGTTCCTGCGCCCGGCCGGCGGCGAGCGGGTGCTGGGCGCCGGCTTCTATGCGTTGCTGCTGGCCGCCGCGATGTTCCGTTTCGTGGACGTGGAGGCGCACTGGACGCAATTGGGCGGCCGCTACGACGAGTTTCGCGCTTCGACCCAGGTGATCGCCCCCGGCGCCTCGGTGATGGTGGCTACTGCCGACCAGCCCTCGGGGACGGATGTCGCCAATCAGGCGGTCAGCCATGCGCCCT
>DATJKV010000312.1:0-3975 GCA_035491155.1 Magnetospirillum sp.
GCGGGGAGCGGTGCCCCTCCCCCCCTTGGTGCGCCTCCGCCGGGCGACGACGGGCCCAGGACCTGGCGTATCCACATGGAGCTGCCGCCGGCCTGCATGACCCTGGGCACCAATCCGTTGCTGCTGCTGGACGAACTGCGCGAGCTGGGGCAGTGCACCCTGGTGCCATCCTCGGACAAGCTGCCGGCGCTGGACGGTTTCGACCCCGCCACCCTGTACCTGACCTGGGACGTGGTGTTGACCACCGACCGGCCGCGCGGCGCCATCGAGGACGTTTTCATCTTCGTCCGTGACGAGATGGTCCTCACCATCGAACAGGTGGAACGCGCCGGCGACAAACTGCTGGGCGAAATCCTGGCGGAGCATGGCGACGTCACCGAGTCCGCCGTTGCCGAGGCGCTGGCCCAGCGGCCCCTCATTGGGCAGTTACTGGTGGAAAGCGGTGCGGTGTCGCCGGCCCAGGTGGAGGTGGCTCTGGCCGAGCAGGCCCATGCCCGCGCCGCCGAGCCGGCTGGTGTCGGCCGCCGCGCCGCGCCGCAGGAAAGCGTGCGGGTCTCGGCCGAGCGGCTGGACGAGCTGATGGACCGCGTGGGCGAATTGGTGATCAGCCAGGCTCGTCTCAAGCAATTGGCGATGGCCCACGACGACATCGCGCTGAAGGCCGTCACCGAGGAAATCGAGCGGCTTATTTCCGAGCTGCGCGACACCACCATGGGCATCCGCATGGTGCCCATCGCCTCGCTGTTCAGCCGTTTCCGCCGCCTAGTGCACGACCTGTCCAAGGACCTGGGCAAGGAAGTGGAGCTGGTTACCGCCGGCGAGGAAACCGAACTGGACAAGACCGTCATCGAGCGGCTGAACGACCCGCTGGTCCATATGGTGCGCAACGCCATCGACCACGGCCTGGAGCGTCCAGATGAGCGCGAGGCCGCCGGTAAGCCGCGCCGGGGCCGGGTGCTGCTGTCGGCGGTGCATTCCGGCGCCCAGGTGCTGATCTCCATCCAGGATGACGGCCACGGCCTGGACGCCTCCCGCATCCGCGCCCGCGCGGTGGAGAACGGGCTGATCCCCGCCGATGCCCAACTGCCCGACGGCGAATTGTATCAGCTCATCTTCGCCCCCGGCTTCTCCACCGCCCATGAGGTTACCAGCGTTTCCGGCCGAGGTGTCGGCATGGACGTGGTCAAGCGCACCATCGAATCCCTGCGCGGCACCGTCGAGGTGGACAGCGTCCCCGGCCGTCAGACCGTGGTCACTTTGCGCCTGCCGCTGACACTGGCCATCATCGACGGTCTGCTGGTGCGGGTGGGCGACGGCCGCTACGTGCTGCCGCTGGCGGCGGTGGAGGAATGCGTCGAGTTGTCGGTCGAGGCCGACGCCCGCTCGCGGGGACGCAGCTTTCTCAACATCCGGGGCGATCTGGTGCCGTTCCTGCGCCTGCGCGAGATGTTCGAATCGCCCCTGCCGCCGGCGCCCTACCAGAAGGTGGTCATCGTTTCCGATTGCGACGCCCGGGTGGGCCTGGTGGTGGACGAGGTCATCGGCGACCACCAGACCGTCATCAAGTCGCTGTCCCGGCTGCACGCCGACGTCGAGGCCTTCTCGGGCGCCACCATCCTGGGCGATGGCGGTGTGGCACTGATCCTCGACATCCAGCACCTCATCGAACTTGGCCAGGCGCGGGAAGAGCCGCGCAAGGCGTCCTGACGGAAAGGGAGGGGGGAATGAGCGTCTGGAGCGGCAATCGCACCCTCGAGGTGGTCACCCTGGGCCTGGATGGCGAGATCTTCGCCATCGACGCCGTCATGGTGCACGAAATCCTCGACATGGTTCCGGTCACCCGCGTGCCGGGAGCGGGGAGTTTCGTCGGCGGGCTCATCAACGTGCGCGGCAAGGTGGTGCCGCTGGCCGACGTGCGGGGGCGGTTCGGCATGGAGTGCCGGCCGCCCACCATCGACAGCCGCATCCTGGTCATCGAGGTGGACCTGGACGGCGAGCCCAGCATCGTCGGACTGCTGGCCGACAAGGTCTACGAGGTCACCGAGGTGGCCGCCGCCTCGCTGGAAGAGACCCCGCGCATCGGCATGCGCTGGCCTCCCCACCTGATCCGCTGCATCGGCAAGCGGCGCGACGATTTCGTCATCGTCCTGGAAGTCAGCCGACTGTTCTCCGCCATCGACCCGGTCCCCGCCGTGACGGCTGGCGAGCCCAGGCTCGCCCAAGTCGTCGCCTGACCGCCTACAGCGAAGGAACTCCGCCATGCGTATGTCCGTAAAGCTCAAGCTTGGCCTGTCGTTTGGCCTGATCTTGGTGCTGTCCGGCGTGGCCGCCACCATAGGCATCACTAGCCTGCACAAGATGGACGAGACCACCCAAGGGCTGGCCCGTGGCCCGGCCAAGCGCGAGGCGCTGGTGCTGGAGATGGAGACCAAGTTCATCGCCGCGGTGAAGGCGGAAAAGAACCTGATCCTGGCCACCACCGACGAGGCCATGGATCGCTACGACAAGGAATTGCTGGGCCTGCGCGATGAGGTGCGGTCCATCCGCGATCAGTACCGTGCCCTGGCCGGCGAGGAAGGCCGCAAGCGGCTGGACGCCTTCAGCACCGAATGGGACCGCTACGTGGCGGTGCAGGACAAGGTGCGCGAGCTTGCCCATGCCAATAGCAACATCCGGGCGCGCGACGTG
Organism: Magnetospirillum sp.; assembly: GCA_035491155.1. Taxonomy (GTDB): domain Bacteria; phylum Pseudomonadota; class Alphaproteobacteria; order Rhodospirillales; family Magnetospirillaceae; genus Magnetospirillum. Next base: position 2,689 of record DATJKV010000312.1, read on the forward strand.
AGCCTGAAGGTGGCCGCGCCCATCGTGCTGCCGGTGCTCGACGCCTTGCGCGGCATGGCACAGCGCATGGAAGGCGCCACCGGCGAGCGGGGCAAGTCTCTGCTTGCCATCGAACGCATGATCGCTCGCCAGATCGAAGCGCTCAAAGACGAGAAGAACGTGATCTTGCTCGACGACGTGGCGCAGATGGAGCCCTACATCCAGCGCGCGGAGGACTCCATTGCCGACGTCCGGCGTCAGCGGGAATTGGCGCGCCCCGGTCTGAACGAGGACGAGAAGCGCCAGTTCGACCAGCTCTCCGCCCAGTTCGACAAATGGGCCAAGGTGCACGGCGACATCATTGTACTGGCGCGCGAGAACTCCAATACCCGCGCCTTTGAATTGTCGGCGGGGCAGGGGCGTCAGCTCCTCGACCGTGCCCAGCGTGTCCTCGACAGCTTGCTGGAGCTGAATCAGAGCCAGATGGGCCAAGCGGTGCGCGAGGCCGGCGAGGACGCGGCCAGCGCCCGTAACCTGCTCATCACCGTCGTCCTGGTATCGCTGGTCATCGGCATCGGCGCCGCCCTGTGGATCGCTCTGTCCGTCAGCCGCGGCCTGAGCCAATCGCTGGCGCTGGCCAATGCGGTGGCACTGGGCGATTTGGATCAGCGCATCCAAGTCTCCAGCAATGACGAGATCAGGGATGTGGTCGAGGCGCTCAACAGCATGACCGCGAACCTGCGCGCCACGGCGGCGGTGGCCGATGCCATCGCCGGCGGCAACCTCACGGTCCAGGCCAGACGGCTGTCCGACAAGGACACGCTCGGCATGGCGCTGGAGACCATGCTGGAGAAGCTGCGCGGGGTGGTGACGGAAGCCGGGACGGCGGCCGGTAACGTATCCTCGGGCAGTCAGGAACTCTCGGCCAGCGCCGAGCAGTTGAGCCAGGGCTCCACCGAGCAGGCCTCGGCCACCGAGCAGGCTTCGGCCTCCATGGAGGAAATGGCGGCCAACATCAAACAGAACGCCGAAAACGCCAACCAGACCGAGCGCATCGCCCGCCAGTCGGCCAAGGACGCCCAGGTCAGCGGCGAAGCGGTTAATCGCGCCGTGGCGGCCATGCAGACCATCGCCGAGAAGATCACCATCGTGCAGGAGATTGCCCGTCAGACCGACCTGCTGGCGCTCAACGCGGCGGTGGAAGCGGCGCGGGCCGGCGAGCACGGCAAGGGCTTCGCGGTGGTGGCCTCCGAGGTGCGCAAGCTGGCTGAGCGTAGCCAGGCGGCGGCTACCGAGATCAGCGGCCTG
>DATJKV010000313.1:0-12781 GCA_035491155.1 Magnetospirillum sp.
GCCGACAGCTTGCGGGTCAGGTTGTTGTCCACCGCCCAGGCCAGGCACGCCCCCGCGATGGCGGCCAGCCCCCAGCCCGCCCCGCCGGCCTGGTCCTGCCACGACAGCAAAGCGGCGCCGGCCAGGATGGCGGCGGCGCCCACCAGCAGGCGGCGGTCCACATTCTCGCGGAACACCACCCAGGCAAGCCCCAGGGTGAACACGCCCTCCAGGTTCAGGGCCAGCGCTGCGCTGGCCGCCGGCGCGTGGGCCAGGCCCACCATCATCAGCACCGGCCCGACGATCCCACCGGCCAACACCGCCGCCGCCAGCCAAAACCAGTCGGCTGCGGCGAAGCTGCCGCCCTGACGCGGGAGCAAGGGGCGCAGCAGCGCCAGTCCCAGCCCCGAGCCCAGATACAGCAGGCCGGCCAGCAGCCACGGCGACATGGTGCCGAGCAGCAGCTTGGCCAGCGGAGCACTGGCGCCGAACAGCACCGCCGATACCAGCGCGAAGGCGATGCCCCGGTTCATGGCGTCACAGCGGCTCGATGTCGCCCCGGGCCTCGTCGGCCAGGGACTGGGCCGCGAACTCCTTGACGCGCCCCTCGGCGATGGCGGCACGCAGGCCCCGCATGGTGTCCTGGTAGAACTGGATGTTGTGCCAGGTCAGCAGCATGGGACCGAGAATCTCTTCCAAGCGGATCAGGTGGTGCAGATAGGCCCGGCTGTACTGGCGGCAGGTCGGGCAGGCGCAATTTTCCGTCAACGGGCGCGGGTCGTCCTGGTGGCGGGCGTTGCGCAGGTTCACCGTGCCGTGCCGGGTGAAGGCCTGGGCGGTGCGGCCCGACCGGGTCGGCATGACGCAGTCGAACATGTCGATGCCGCGTAAGACCGCACCGATGATGTCGCTGGGCTTGCCCACGCCCATCAGGTAGCGGGGCCTGTCGGCCGGCAGCTGCGGGGTGGTGACGTCCAGGGTCTGGAACATCAGTTCCTGTCCCTCGCCCACCGCCAGGCCACCCACGGCGTAGCCGTCAAAGCCGATCTGCTGCAACGCCTCGGCCGATTCGGCGCGCAGTTCGGGGTAGACGCCGCCCTGGACGATGCCGAACAGGCCGTAGCCCGGCCGCTGCACGAAGGCCTCGCGCGAGCGTTTCGCCCAACGCATGGACAAACGCATGCTTTCCGCCGCCTGTTCCGGCGTGGCCGGGAAGGGCGTGCACTCGTCGAAGGCCATGGTCACGTCGGCATCCAGCAGGTTCTGGATTTCCATGCTGCGCTCGGGCGTCAGCAGGTGTTTCGAGCCGTCGATGTGCGACTGGAAGGCCACGCCCTCCTCGCTCATCTTGCGCAGCTTGGCCAGGCTCATGACCTGGAAGCCGCCGGAATCGGTGAGGATGGGGCCGGACCAGTTCATGAATTCGTGCAGGCCGCCCAATCGCGCCACCCGCTCCGCCGTCGGGCGCAGCATCAGGTGGTAGGTGTTGCCCAGGATCATCTGGGCGCCGGTCGAGGCCACGCTTTCCGGCATCATCGCCTTGACCGTGCCGGCGGTGCCCACCGGCATGAAGGCCGGGGTGTCCATGGGCCCGTGGGCGGTATGCAGCCGGCCCAGCCGGGCGGCGCCGTCGGTGGCGAAGACTTCGAAATGGAAAGCGGTCATTTTTCGTTTTCCCTCAGGCGCGGGCGCTCACTCCGTTCGCGTGCCTTACGCTCGCAAAGGCTCGCGGGGCCTCAATGGCCCAGTCGCTACGCTCCATCACAATGCCTTCTCCAGCAGACAGGCATCGCCATAGGAATAGAAGCGATAGCCAGAGGCCTTGGCGTGCTCGTAGGCGGCCTTCATGCGCTCCAGCCCCGAGAAGGCCGAAACCAGCATGAACAGGGTCGAGCGCGGCAGATGGAAGTTGGTCATCAGCACGTCCACCAGGCGGAAGCGGTAGCCCGGCGTGATGAAGATGTCGGTGGCGCCGTCGAAGGAGTGCAGCACGCCGTCCTCGCCGGTGGCGCTTTCCAGCAAGCGAAGGCTGGTGGTGCCCACGGCGACGACGCGCCCGCCGGACGCCTTGGCGGCATTGACCGCCTGGGCGATCTCGGGCATCACCACGCCACGCTCGGAATGCATCTTGTGGTCCTTGGTATCGTCCACCTTCACCGGCAGGAAGGTGCCGGCCCCCACGTGCAGGGTTACGGTGAGGCGCCGTACCCCGCGCGCGTCCAGCGCCGCCAGCAATTCCGGGGTGAAGTGCAGGCCGGCGGTGGGTGCCGCCACCGCACCCTTCGCCTTCGCAAACACCGTCTGGTAGTCCGCCTTGTCGGCGGCATCGGCCTCACCCTTGCGGATGTAGGGCGGCAGCGGCATGCGGCCGGTTTCCTCCAGCGCCAGCATAAGCGCGTCGCCCGCGCGGTCGAAGCGCAGGGTGACCTCGCCGGCCTCGCCCTTTTCGGCCACCTGGGCGGTGAAATCCTCGGTAAAGCGGATGGTGTCGCCGGGCTTCAGCTTCTTGGCCGGACGGGCGAAGGCCTTCCAGTTGTCCAGCGCCACGCGCTCGTGCAGGGTGACCTCGACCCCGCCCTCTCCTCGCCGGCCGAACAGCCGCGCCGGAATCACCCGGGTATCGTTGCTGACCAGCACGTCGCCCGGCTGCAACAGCGCCGGCAGGTCGCGCACGATGTGGTCGGCCAGCCCGTCCGTTGTGACGTGCAGCAAGCGGGCGGCGTCGCGGGGCGCCACGGGGCGCTCGGCGATCAACTCGCGCGGCAGGTCGAAGTCAAAAAGATCCACGTCCATGGTCGGGGTGTAGGGTGCCAGCACGCGGGCGTCAATGCTAATATGACCGCCCTTCCCCGCCAGGAGCTTGCATCCCATGGACCTGTTCCCGCCGATCGAGCCTTACGCCAGCGGAATGCTCGAGGTGGGTGACGGCCACACCATCTATTGGGAGGAATCGGGCAACCCGCGCGGTGCCCCGGTGCTGTTCGTGCACGGCGGCCCGGGAGCGGGCTGCGCGCCGGCCTATCGCCGCTTTTTCGACCCCCGCTTCTGGCGCATCATCCTGTTCGACCAGCGCGGCTGCGGCCGGTCGCGCCCGCTGGCGACGGTCGAGGCCAACACCACCCAGGCGCTAGTGGCCGACATGGAGGCGTTGCGCCGCCTGCTCAAGGTGGAACGCTGGGTGCTGTTCGGCGGCTCTTGGGGCAGCACCCTGGCCCTGGCGTACGGCCAGGCCCACCCCGAACGCGTGGTGGGCTTCGTCCTGCGCGGCATCTTCCTGTTCCGCCCCGACGAGGTGGCGTGGTTCATGACCGGCATGGGCACCATCTTCCCCGAGGCCCGCCGCCGCTTCGCCGCTTACGTGGCGGGTGACCAGGGACCCGAACTGGCCGCGTGGTATCGCCGTCTGACCGATCCCGACCCGGCGGTGCACCTCGCGGCGGCTCGGGTGTGGTGCGGCTATGAGGAAGCCTGCGCGCGGCTGATGCCACGCGGCGACACCGCCGATGGCGACCCCATGTCCTGCCTGGCCATGGCCCGCCTGGAATGCCACTACATGGTCCACGATGGGTTCCTGGCGCCCGACCAGCTGCTGCGCGGCATGCGCCGCATCCAGCACCTGCCCGCCACCATCGTCCAGGGACGCTACGACATCATCTGCCCGCCGGTCACCGCCTGGGAACTGGCCGAGTGCTGGCCGGGGGCGAAGCTGACCATGGTGCCCGACGCCGGCCATTCGGCCATGGAACCAGGCGTCCGCGTGGCCCTGGTCGCCGCCATGGAGGCCATGAAGCCTTTCGCCGCATGACCGCCCCCGATTGTGCAGGTGCGAAAAGACTTCCCCGTATCCCTCTAAACCTTTAGTATAGTTCTGAGCCGATTGGGGCGGCTACATCCCGTTCACATGCGAGTCACAGCCCGACACAACGTGTCGCAACTCGCGGGTGGGAATGGTGCACCGCACATGTGCACAATCCACCATGACGTGTTCCCTAGGGGGTAATGAAATGTCGCTCGCCCTTGCTGAAATCCGCTCCGCCGTGCCATTGCGCTATAAGGTCAGCGATCCCTTCGTCGCCGAAGTGATCGCCACCGTGGCTGCCGAGTTCGGCCTGTCCGAACGCGAGATGATGGTGCATTCGCGCGATCACCGCATCTGGAAGCCCCGTATGGCGGCCATGTACTATGCCCGCCTGCTCACCTCGTGCTCGCTGCCCGAGCTGGGGCGGGTGTTCGGCGGCCGCAGCCATACCACCGTGCTGCGCGCCTTCCGCCGCTGCCGCGAGATGATCGACACCGACGAGACCTGGGCCGGCAGCATGGACCGCCTGCTGGTCAAGCTGGTGGAAAAGATCGTCACCCCGCGCGGCGCGTAAGCATTACAGCCATTGAGCGGCACGGGCGGAGCCGCCCCCTACCATTCGCTCCGCCCCATTGCCTGATTGCCTGCCTGTGTGCGCCAAATTGCCGCCACCGTCACAAAGCGTCACAATCCGCCAAGGTTTGCGATTTGACGGGACTGCCGGGCTGATGCTCCATTGTGCGCAGCTCCGCCGCTCGGAGACGGGAACCATGGCGCAAATCATCGTTGTCGAGGACGAGGCCTCATTGCGGGCCGACCTTGTGGAATATCTCTCGGCCTGCGGTCACGTGGTGACCGGCTGCGCCGATGGCGTCGCGCTGGACGCGGCCATGGCCCGGCGGCCCGCCGACATCATCATCCTGGACGTCAACCTGCCCGGCGAGGACGGCTTCTCCATCGCCAAGCGCCTGCGCGAGCAATCCGAGATTGGCATCATCATGCTGACCGCGCGCGGCGTGAACGTGGACCGCGTTGTCGGGCTGGAGATCGGCGCCGACGTCTACCTGGTCAAGCCCATCGAGCTGCGCGAGCTGGAAGCGCAGATCCGCACCCTGGCCCGCCGCCTGCGTGCCCAGCCGGTGACCGCCGCCCCGCCCCCGGCCCGGCCCGAGACATCGTCGGGCTGGGTCTACGATCAGGTGGCCTGGGCACTGCTCGCCCCTGGTGGCGAGCAGGTCAAGCTCACCGCCAACGAACGAACCTTCGTCAACCTGTTGGTCGAGCGCCCCGGCGAGCCGGTGTCACGTTCCGACATCTTCCGCGCGCTCGGCAAGCGGGAATGGGACGCAGGCGACCGCTCGGTGGATTCCATGGTGCGCCGCCTGCGTGCCAAGGGCGAGAGCCTGCTGGGCAATCCGCTTCCCATCGAAGCGGTGCACGGCACCGGCTACGCCTTCACCGCCCCGGTCACGGTCCGCTGATGAGCAAGGATGGCAAGCTCGGCCTGAAGCCACGCGCCGTGGGTACCACCAAGGCGCCCACCCTGCCGCCCTGGCGGGTGCTGGTGGTGGACGACGACGAGCAGGTCCATGCCATGACCCGCGTGCTGCTGCGGGACTTCAGCTTCGATGGGCGCGGCTTCGAGATGCTGGCGGCCGGCAGCGCCGCCCAGGCGGCCTTGCTGCTGGCGGCCGAGCCGGACATTCCGGTGGTGCTGCTGGACGTGGTGATGGAAAGCCCCGACGCCGGCCTGAAGCTGGTGCGCCACATCCGCGAAGACCTGGGCAACCGGCGCATCCGCATCATCCTGCGCACCGGCCAGCCGGGCGAGGCGCCCGAACGCGACGTGGTACTGGCGCACGACATCAACGATTACAAGAGCAAGGCCGAACTGACGGCACAGAAGTTGTTTACCGCCCTGGTGGGCGCCGTGCGCGCATGGAACGACATTGTCACCATCGTCCGGCTGAACGAGGAATTGGAAGGCCTTAACGCCTCGCTGGAACACAAGGTGACGGAGCGCACCGCCGAACTGAGGGACAGCCGCGACGCCCTGGCACTGGCCAAGGACCGCGCCGAGCTGGCGCTCACCCGCGAAAGCGAAGCCAAGCACGAGCTGCGGCAGTTCCTGTCCATGGTCAGCCACGAATTCCGCACTCCCCTGGCCATCATCGATTCGGCGGCGCAGATGCTGATGATGCGGGCCCAACGCGACGCCGCCGCCATGCTGCCGCGCCTGGAGACCATCCGTGACGCCGTCGGCCGCCTGGTCGACCTGATCGCCACCTGTCTGGCCGACGAACAGCTGGAATCGGGCAAAATCGTGCTGCAGGAGAAGGCACTGGAACTGGCCCCACTGCTGGGGGCCGCGGTCGACCACCACCGCGCCGCCTCGCAAGGACGCGACATCGCCCTGGCGCTGGAGCCGCTGCCCACCGCCTGGGGCGATGCCAACATGCTGGCGCTGGTGTTCAACAACCTGGTGGGCAACGCGCTGAAATATTCCGAAGGCGGGGTGGAGGTGTCGGCCCAGCCCGACCACGACGGCGTCCTGATCCGGGTGCACGACCACGGCATCGGCATCCCCCCCCAGGACCAGGCCCGCATTTTCGACCGCTTCTACCGCGCCTCCAATGCCCAGAACATCTCGGGCTCGGGCATCGGACTGCACATGGTCCGCCAGATCGTCGACCTGCATGGAGGCTCCATCGGGGTGGACAGCCAAGTGGGACACGGCTCAACCTTCACGGTACGGCTGCGCGCCGCCCCGCGCGAAAGGGATGAGCGATGAAAGACCATCATTCGCCTGTCTGAAGGTGAAGGGCGGCGGTTGAAAGGCCCAAGCCCACAGTGTTAAGACTCTGAGAAAGCGAGAGCGAGGAAGGTCTCAATTGACGATTCCTGCACCCGGCCCTGGCGGGGCCAATCCGACGGGGCTTGCCGCCCATTACCGCGAGTTCAAGCGCGTGCTGGACGAGCGCGGCATCATCTTCTCGTTCTCGGGCTATCTCTCCGAGGGGATCCTGTATTCCCTGGGCGACACCCTGCGCCAGAAAATGACGCTTGAGGACACCGATCTGACCACCATCAAGAAGGTGTTCTCGGTGTTCGTCGAGCAGGCTCAGAACATCATCCGCTACTCGGCCGAGAAGGTTCAAGGCAACCTGGGCAAGACCGTCGAGCTGTCGTCGGGCATGGTCACCATCGGCACCGAGCAGGGGCGCTTCTTCATCGTCTGCGCCAACACCATCCTGGAAGAGGACGTGCCGCGGCTGAAGCAGCGGCTTGAAATGCTTCAGAAGATGGATAAGGACGAGATCAAGGCCTATTACAAGGAACAGCTGCGCGAGGCTCCCGATGAAAAGAGCCGCGGCGCAACCATCGGCCTGATTGAGATCGCCCGGCGTGCCAGCGAGCCGATCGAATTCGACTTCGATCGCATCGACGCCGAAAAATTCTTCTTCTGCCTCAAAGTTTCCATCTGAGGGGGCTCATGGACAATCTGGTTATCGCCGCCACCGAGCGCTCGCCCGAGGTCAATTTCGATTTCGAAGGCGGTCAGCTGTCGCTGAAGGGCGAATCGTACCCCGAGGACGCCTCGTCGGTATTCGGCCCGATCTTCGCCGCGCTTGAACAATATCTTGTGCAGGCCGAGGGCAAGACCGTGACCTTCGACTTCAACCTGATCTACTTCAACAGTTCCAGCGCCAAGGCGCTGATGAACATGTTCCAGATCCTGGACGACGCCGCCGACCGGCGCGGGGTAAAGGTCGAGGTCAATTGGCGCTATGCCGAGGACGACGAAACCATGCAGGAGTTCGGCGAAGACTTCTCGGAAGACCTCGAACACCTGACCTTCAATCTGGTCCCGACCAAGGGCTGACACCTTGGCCGCCCATCCGTCCGGCGGCGGCTTCAGCCTGTTCGAGGCCGAGGAGCGTGTCCTCGCCGAGGCCGGCAACCTGCGCGAACGCCTGGCCGAAGCCGACCCCGAACTGAAGCACGGCGTTGAAACCCTGACCGAGGCCTACCGCCGCTCGGTGCGCGAGCAGCGCCGCCTGGTCAGGGTGTCCGACCGCCTGCAGGCCCAGCTGGCCTCGGTCAACCAGGAACTCGCCAAGCGCAAGGCCGAGGCGGAAGAAGCCCTGACCCAGCTGCGTGAGGCCCAGGAAACCCTGGTGCAAACCGAGAAGCTGGCCTCGCTGGGCGCCCTGGTGGGTGGTGTCGCCCACGAGATCAACACCCCCGTTGGCATCGCGCTGTCCTGCGCCTCCCATCTGGCCGACGCCACCGAGCGCATCCGCAAGCTGTTCGAGGCCGACGACGTTGGTGTCGAGGATTTCGAGCACTACATGGAGACCGCCACCGATACCAGCCACCTGATTCTCGGCAATTGCGAACGGGCGGCGGCGCTGATCCGCAGCTTCAAGCAGGTGGCGGTGGACCGCACCTCGGCCGAGCGGCGACGCTTCGAGTTGGCCTCCTATATCGGCGAGACGCTGACCTCGCTGACGCCCGGCATCCGCCAGGCCGGCCACAAGGTGGCCATCGATTGCCCGCCGGCGTTGATGGTGGACGGCTATCCCGGCGCGCTCAGCCAGGTGCTGACCAACTTCGTCATGAATTCCATCGTCCACGGCTACGACGAGGGACGATCGGGCCTGTTGTCCATCACCGTGGACGAGCCCACCCCCGGCACCGTGCGCCTGACTTATGCCGACGATGGGCGTGGCGTCCCCGAGGAGCACCGCACCCGCATCTTCGACCCCTTCTTCACCACCCGCCGCGGCACCGGCGGTTCGGGGCTCGGCCTGCACATCGTTTACAACCTGGTCACCGGCCCGCTGGAAGGCCAGGTCACGGTGGAAAGCGAACCCGGCAAGGGGACCCGCTTCATCCTCACCTTCCCCCGCCAGGCGTCGGGCGGCGAAACGACGGGGGAGTAGGCGCGCGCGGTGCCTCGTTCATACCCCGCTATGGCGCACCCCTGCTCTGGATTCGCCGTAAAAAGTACCTACACTCGCAAGCGTTCGTGATCTGCCAAGGATGTGCTCCCATGGAGTGGCTTACCGATCCGCAAATCTGGATCAGCCTGCTCACCCTGTCGGCGCTCGAGATTGTGCTCGGCATCGACAACCTGGTCTTCCTCGCCATCCTGGCTGATCGCCTGCCGGAACCACAGCGACCCGCGGCACGGCGCCTGGGACTGGCCTTTGCTCTGCTGACCCGCTTAGGCCTGCTCGCCTCGCTGTCGTGGATCGCCAGCCTGACCGAACCGGTCGTGACCATCCTGACCCAACCGGTGTCGTGGCGTGACATCATCCTCATCGGCGGCGGCGTCTTCCTGCTGACCAAGGCGACCCATGAGATTCACGGTTCGCTGGAGGGCGAGGAGGACGAAAGCGAGGCCGGCCAGGGAATCGCCAGGGCGGCCAAGGCCGGTTTCGTCGCCACCATCGTGCAGATCGGCATACTGGACATCGTCTTCTCGCTCGACTCGGTGATCACCGCCGTGGGCATGGCCAACCAGCTGTGGGTGATGGCGGCCGCCGTCATCGTGGCGGTGGCGCTGATGCTGGTGGCGGCCGGCCCGCTATCGGCCTTCGTCTCGCGCCATCCCACCGTGAAGATGCTGGCCCTGTCCTTCCTGCTGCTGGTGGGCATGAGCCTTGTCGCCGACGGCATGGGCTATCATATCCCCAAGGGTTATCTCTATTTCGCCATGGGTTTCTCGGTACTGGTGGAAGGGCTGAACCTGGCGGCGCGCCGCCGTCGCAAGCCGGTTCACCTGCGCAACAACCTGTGACGGTAGGGGGGTTGAGGCCGCCTCCGCCGGTATGATATCGACATTGGCGGTTCCCCCTTTTCCCGGAGCGCCTCCATGCTGGGCCTGTTGAAAAGCCTGTTTGCCCAGGCCGATGCGTCCGACAGCCAAGCGCGGGCATTGCGCCTGGCCGTCGCCACCTTGATGGTGGAGGCGGCCACCCTGGACGGCAGCTTCGACCCGGCCGAGCGCCGACACGTGCTGGACCTGCTGGCCAACCGCTTCGGCCTCGATCAGAACGGCGCCGAAACCCTGCTGGCCGAAGCGCGCGAGGCCCAGGCCAAGGCGGTGGCGCTGGAGGGCATGACCCGCACCATCAAGAACGCGCTTGACCATGATCAGCGCGTCGAGGTGCTGGAGATGCTTTGGGAAGTGGCGTACGCCGACGGCCAGTTGCACGATTACGAAGCGAACCTGCTTCGCCGGCTGGCCGGGCTGGTGTATGTCTCGGATCAGGAGGCCGGCATCGCCCGCAAGCGCGTGCTGGCCCGCATGGGTTTGCAGGACGGCATCGCCTGACGCCGCAACAGGCGTCGGCGGGCCCCACCTAATCATCTGGAGTCGATCAATGGCTTACGTCGTTACCGAGAACTGCGTGAAGTGCAAGTACCAGGATTGCGTCGAGGTCTGCCCGGTGGACTGCTTCTACGAGGGCGAGAACTTCTTGGCTATCAACCCCGACGAATGCATCGATTGCGGCGTCTGCGAGCCGGAATGCCCGGCCGAAGCCATCTTCCCCGATTCCGATCCCAAGACCGCCGAATGGGCCAACCTCAACCGCGAATATGCGGGCCAGTGGCCGAATATCACCAAGAAGGGCGAAGTGCCCGCCGATGCCGACGAATGGAAGGGCAAGCCCGGCAAGGCCTCGCTGCTGTCGCCCAAGCCCGGCCGCTAGGCACAGCCTGCATTTCTGGCGTTTTCAAGAAAAGCCCGGCCCCTCGGAAGGAGGGTCCGGGCTTTTTCTCTGGTTCTTAACAGGCCCTTTGTGGTACAAACTCCAGTCCGTCGAATTGTGCCGATGGACAGCCCGGACGGCCCAAATTTCCGCCGCCCTCAAGTGACCATGATCGCAGTGTGACAACCCCCCGCCCGTCTTGGACGAGGTCGGTGCCCCCCGCTTTTTCGGTGCGCCCCTGGCTGATGGCGGCTTTCTAGGGAATTTCAGCAGATGTCGAGCGTTTCTTTCGCCGAAGGTGATTACGTGGTGTATCCGACCCATGGCGTTGGCCAGGTCGTCTCCATCGAGAACCAGGAAATCGGCGGCATGAAGCTGCAGCTGTTCGTCATCACCTTCGATCGCGACCGCATGACCCTGCGCGTCCCGGTGGCCAAGGCCACCAAGTCGGGCCTGCGCAAGCTGTCGTCGCGTAGCGTGATGGACACCGCGCTGTCCACCCTGCAGGGCCGCGCCAAGGTGAAGCGCACCATGTGGTCGCGCCGCGCCCAGGAATACGAGGCCAAGATCAATTCCGGCGACCCCATTTCCATCGCCGAGGTGGTGCGCGACCTGCACCGCAATGCCAACCAGCCCGACCAGTCCTATAGCGAGCGCCAGATTTACGAGGCGGCGCTGGAGCGCCTGGCCGCCGAACTGGCCGCCGTCGAGAGCATCGACACCACCGCCGCCACCGACAAGCTGTCCAAGCTGCTGGACGCGGCGTAAGAACCGTCGGAACCAGCCCCGCGAGCGACTGGCCCATTGAGGGCCCGCGAGTTCATGTGAGCGTAAGCCCAGCAAGCAGAGGCGAGCGTCCGGCACCTGAGGGCGAAATACAAAGGGGCGGCCCCGATCGGGGCCGCCCGCTTCATTTGCAGCGCAACGTTGACGGAGTCCGCCGCTCCTGCGACCATGCCGCATTCTGGTCTTGGGGGTAATGGTCGCCATCGTGTCGGAAAGCAATGTCTTCGCCACCTTGCGCGGGTCGGGCCGCATCTGGGCCATCGCCGCCATCCACGGCGAGGTCGAGCGGTTGCGCACGCTGCATGCCAGGCTGGCGCACGACGCCAAGCCGGGCGACCAGATCGTCTATCTGGGGGATACCCTGGGTTATGGCACGCCGGTACGCGAGACCATCGACGAGCTTTTGATGTTCCGCCGCGCCTTCCTGGCCCGGCCGGGCGTCGAGGTGGACGACATCGTCTATCTGCGCGGCGCCCAGGAAGAGATGTGGCAGAAGCTGCTGCAATTGCAGTTCGCCCCCAACCCGGTGGACGTGCTGAAGTGGATGGTGGAGCACGGCATCGGCCCCACCATCGCGGCCTATGGCGGCAGCCTGGAGGAAGGCTATGGCGCCGCGAAGGAAGGCATCCTGGCGCTGACCCGCTGGACCAGCCAACTGCGCCAGAACATGCGCGCCTATGACGGCCACACCACGCTGATGAGCGTGCTGAAACATGCCGCCTTCACCGACGACAACACCCTGCTGTTCGTGCACGCGGGCCTCGACCCCTCGCGGCCGCTGTCGGCCCAGGTGGATGCCTTCTGGTGGGGCTCGGCCGGGTTCGAGCTGCTTGAAGCCCCCTATGGCGGCTTCAAGCTGGTGGTGCGCGGTTCCGACCGCCGCCGCGGCGGCGTCCGCGTCGGCGCCTTCTCGGCCACCCTCGATTCGGGCGCCGGCTTCGGCGGCACCCTGACCTGCGCCTGCTTCGGCGCCGAGGGGCAGATCCTGCAGATGCTGGAAGCCTAGATTTCCCTCGCCCGCCTTGCGGGCGAGGGAATTATCCCAGGAACCGGTCCTTGAACTCGCGCACCTCGCGCTTGCTCATACCGTAGGACTCGGCGTCGGCCATCGTGGCCTTGCCGGCCAACATGGCCTTGACCAGAGCGATCTCCATGCGCGACAGGCGGCCCGCTTCCAGCTGATAGTCGCGGAACGCCTCGGTGGTCACCGGCACCCAGTCGGCCATGATGTCCAGGATCTTCTCGGCGAAGATGCGGATTTCGTACTGGGCGTGCACGTCGGCGCGCAGGCGCAGGAAGTGCATCAGGTTGTGCAGGTTGGTCTGCCAGTACATCTGGGTGTAGGCCGAGACCGGCAGGCCGATGCGGGCCAGCTCGCGGGCGATGCCGATGCCGTCCTCGTGCAGCGCCTTGCCCTCTTCGTCGGCGTTCAGGAGCTTGTGGTAGGTGTCGAAGTTCCGGAGCGCGTCTTCCTTCAGCAGGCGCAGCACCTCGG
>DATJKV010000314.1:0-4497 GCA_035491155.1 Magnetospirillum sp.
AGGCAGCGGGTGGCGCGCGACTTCGGGCTCCCCTCCGGCATGGGAGCCTTAGGTGTGCTCGATGGTGAACAGAGAGTCGAAGCAGGCCAGCAACAGCAATTCGCGAACTTCCGAACGCGGCCGACGGATGACCACTTCGGCCGAGGCACGCTCGGCACGGTCACGCAGGGTCAACAGCATGCCCAGGCCGGCCGAGTCCATGTAGTCCAGTCCGGCCAAGTCCACCGTCAGCTTCGACCGCTTGCGCGCCAGCAGCTTGTCGATGACCGTGTCGAACACTTCGCGGTCGGAGACGGTCAACTGATCCTTGAGGATCAGCGTCGGCCCGCCATCGTCATCAATGATTTCGTACTTCACGGGCACCCCCAAACGTTCAAGCCCTGGCACCCTTGCTTCGCGCGGCGAGGAATTCCTCAAGGCCGGCCACCTGGGCCTCGTCCAGGTCGAAGCGGACATGCGTGTTCTGGTCGGTTACGGCAACCACCGATCCCTTCCAGGCCCCCAATGTGGGAAGTTCTGCATCAAATTCGGTGCCGCGCGCAACCCCCAGCGGGCGATCGAGGATGCCGGTGCCGATGAGCGCGATTTCCTGCAGCAGGCATGGCCGCTTGTCGCCGTCCACAAACACGGTGGTGGCAACGTTGACGGTGTGCCGCTGGTTGTTGTGGCGGTTATCTTCCGAACTGGCGCGCACGATGCCGTCGATGGCGGTCTTCATGGCGCCCAGGCGCTCGCGCACGCTGGTGGCCGAGCCGCGAACCTCGTGCGCCTTCTCGCCGGTCTCGTCGGTCGAGCGCGACACCTCGGCGATCTCGACCGCTGCCTGCTGGGTGCCCGAGGCGGCGGTCTGCGCCGCCTGGGCGATCTCTTGCGTCGCCGAGTTCTGCTGATCCACCGACTTCTTGATGTCGCCCGAGATGGTGGCGATCTGGTCGATGGTGCCGACGATGCCGCGGATCGCGGTGACCGCGTCCTGGGTGGCGGTCTGGATCGAGGCGATCTGGCCGCCGATCTGCTCGGTGGCCTTGGCCGTCTGGTTGGCGAGGCTCTTTACTTCGCCGGCAACCACGGCAAAGCCCTTGCCGGCCTCGCCGGCACGCGCCGCCTCGATGGTGGCATTGAGCGCCAGCAGGTTGGTCTGGCCGGCGATGTCATTGATCAGGCTGACCACCTCGCCCACGCTCTCGGCCGCCTTGGCCAGGCCCTGGACGATGGAGCTGACCTTCTCGGCCTCCTGCTCGGCTTCGCCGGCAATGCGGGTGCTGGTGCCCACCTGGCGGCTGATCTCTTCGACCGAGGAAGCCATCTGCTCGGCGGCGGCGGCCACCGCATCCACGCTGCCGTTGGCGCACTCGGCCGCCGAGGCGGCGGCCTGGCTGCGCTCGCGCACATGCTCCACCGCGCCTTCCATGGAATTGGCGGCGCCCAGCATGGTATCGGCCTGGACCATCACCGCGCCGATGGCGCCCGACACTTCCTCGTCGATGGCGTTGGTCAGCGCCAGAATCTCGCTTTGCAGCTTGCGGCGGTTGCGGCGGTGTTCGGCCTCCTGCAGGGCGGCGCCCTGGCGCACCTTGTGGGCCTGGTCGCGGAACACCTCGACCGCGCTCGCCATGCGGCCGATCTCGTCGGTGCGGCCGATGCCCGGCACGCACACCGACAGGTCGCCTTCAGCCATCTTGGTGGTGGCTTCGGTCATCTCGGCCAAGGGCTCGACCATCTGGCGGTCCAGCAGGACCAGGGTGCCGACCATCAGCACCAGCAGCAGCACCGCCGAGGCGCCCTGGATGATGGCCTGCTGGCGCACCAGATTTTCCAGCCCGTCGCGCGCCTCCAGCAACTGGGTGGCGGTTTCGGCCACCGCCACCTGCTCGGCCTCGACCAGCGTTTCGGTCAGCGATTGCAGGCCGGCAGCGCTGGACTCAAAGTCCGACTTCAGGGCAGCGCCCGCCTTCGGGCCACCTTCCACGTAGGCCGTCGCCATCTTAACGCCCACTTCGTAGTAGGTGTCGAAGGCAAGCTTCACGCCTTCCAGCGCGCGCACAGTATCAGTCAACCCCAGGGTTTGGGCCGAGGCCAGCGCGGTGGACTGGTGATTGGCGAAATTGTCGGCGGCGTCAGCGGCCTCTTTCAGGCCGCTTTCCAACCGCTCATGCGTCTGGGTCATGGCGATGTCGATCAGCACAGCCTGGACCCGGGACACATCCAGCTGGATGTTCTTGATCACCTCGATGAGGGGAAGGTGTTCCTGCGCCACCACCTCGGAGACGCCGGCCATGTCGCCGGTGAGGCGGAACTGTTTCAGGGCCACGAAACCGTTAACCGCCAGGCTGGCGAGGCTGGTGACCAAAATGAGTGCGAAGGCTATGAAAAACTTGCGCCGGATCGTCATCGACCGCCCCTCGGATTCGAGGGGGGAATCTTGACGGAAGCCGAGCCCGTGCGCAACTCCCTGGCTAACGATTTTTTGCGCACCTGAACCAAAGTCCGGCGACAAAGGACGAACATCGGGGCGGCCGCAGTCGTTGGCCGCCCCGTCCAGTCAGCGGGAGGCGACCACGTAGTGGCGCAGGTTGTCCACCTCCATGTTGGCCTCGTCCAGGCGGCTCTTCACCACGTCGCCGATGGTGACGATTCCGATCAGACGGGAATCGGCGTCCATCACCGGCAAATGGCGGATGCGCCGCTCGGTCATGGTCTGCATCAGCGTCTCGACCGTGTCCTCCTCGCGACAGGTCAGCACCGCCGCAGTCATCAGGTCGCGCACCTTGGACCGCAGGCAATTTTCACCTTGCAGGGCGACGCCGCGGACGATGTCGCGTTCGGACAGAATTCCGGCAAGGGTGCCGTTGGCTTCCGCCGCCACCACCGCGCCGATGCGGTTGCTCGCCAGCAGACGGGCCGCCTCGGCAATGGAGGCATCGGGCGCCACGGTGACAACCCCGCTCCCCCTCGCCTTAGCCTTAAGAATTGACTTGACCAGCATATCCCAAACCTCCCCATTCAGATTGTGGACGCAGACGCCGCGTCAATTGAGGATAAGGGAAGGCATCGGGCAGGCTTCAAGAGGCTCCGACGATGGTATGGGAGACGCGAGAGCGGAAAAGGGGGGAGAGCATGCAGCCGCCCAGCCTGCGCATTGACCAAGCCGAGGAGCGCCTGCTGGCGCAATGGTCCAGCGGCTGGCTGCGCCGCTACGCCCCGAAAGGACGCGGCCGCCGCCCCCGCCTGCTGGTGGTGGCGCCCCTTTCGGGACATTTCGGCTGGCTGATGCGCGACACCGTCATGGACCTGAGCGCCGCCCACGACGTCCATTTACTGGAATGGCGGGATGCCCGCGACATCCCGGCCAGCGCCGGCCATCTGGGCCTCGACGCCTATATTGGCACCATCATGGCGGCCCTGCGCCACCTGGGTCCGGGTATGGCGGTGCTGGGGGTGAGCCAGGCGCCGGTCCCCATCCTGGCCGCCGCCGCACTGATGGCCGCCCAGTCCGAGCCCGAACGTCCGCGCACCCTGATCCTGATGGGCGGCTTCATCGATCCGCGCCGCAACGCCACCGCCGTGGAACGCATGACCGCCCGCCTGCCGCCCGGCTGGTTCACCCGCACCCTGGCCACGGCGGTGCCCGAGGGCGAAGCCGGCGCCGGCCGCCGGGTCTACCCGGCCGCAGCCCACAGTCAAGCGCTGCAACGCTACCTGCAACGCCACATCCGCATGCGCGGCGAGCTGCACGGCAAGATCGGGAGCGACGACGGCGGTGACCCCGCCCGTTTCCCGTTCCGGCGGCTCTACACCACTTTGATGGACTTGCCCGCAGAGTTCGCCGAGGACAACGCCCGCAAAGTATTCGCCGAAGCCCGCCTGGCCACCGGCTCACTGGCCTGCTCGGGGCGCCTGGTGGAACCCGCCATGATGACCGACACCGCCTTGCTGACGGTGGAAGGTGCCGCCGACGATTCGTCCGGTCCCGGCCACACCCACGCCGCCCACTCGTTGTGTTCCAATCTGCCCGAGGGCTTGAGAGGGCGCGCCACCCTGCCGGGCATCGGCCATTTCGGGCTGTTCCACGGCGAGACCTGGCGCCGGCAGGTCCTGCCGCTGGTGGAGGCGTTCGTGGAGGCGCAAACGCCAAAAGCCGGGACTAAGTCCCGGCCTTGACGTCCGTTCGGATGGGCAGGAAGGTGGCGGCTCAGGCGAACCGCACGTCCACCACTTCGTAGGACTTGGAGCCGCCCGGCGTGGTCACCTCGACGGTGTCGCCGATATGCTTGCCGATGAGGGCACGGGCCAGCGGCGAATGCACCGACATGCGGCCGGACTTGATGTCGGCTTCATGGGCGCCGACGATGGTGTAGACCACCTCATCGTCGGAATCCTCGTCGGCCAGGGTGACCGTGGCACCGAAGCGGACCTGATCGCCCGACAGCGCGCTGATGTCGATCACCTGAGCGCGGCTGATGATGTCTTCCAGCTCGGCGACGCGGCCTTCGATGA
>DATJKV010000315.1:0-2773 GCA_035491155.1 Magnetospirillum sp.
ATCGATTCCTGGGGGTTCACCGGCCGGGTCCAGAAGGCGTGCAAGCAGCGCTTTCCCCATATCCCGCGCGTCCATTACGTCGCCCCCATGGTGTGGGCGTGGAAGCCGGAGCGGACCAAGAAGCTGGCGGCTGTCCTCGACCTGCTGATGACCCTGCTGCCGTTCGAGCCGCACTGGTTCGAGAAGGACGGCCTGCGTTCGGTCCATGTCGGCCATCCGGTGGTGGAGAGCGGGGCGGAGAAGGGGGATGGCGCCGGCTTCCGGGCTCGCCACGGCATCGCCGCCGACGGCAGGGTATTGGTTGTCCTGCCGGGCAGTCGCCAGTCCGAGACCGGCCGGCTGCTGCCGGTGTTCGTCCGCACCTTGGACCTGCTGGCCTGCGACCATCCCGACCTGACCCTGGTGGTGCCCACGGTGGAAACCGTGGTTGACAAGGTGAAGGCTGCCGCCGCCCGGTGGCCGTTGCGCACCATCGTGGTGGAAGATCGGGCAGAGAAGTACGACGCCTTTGCCGCCGGCGACGCCGCCCTGGCCGCCTCGGGCACCGTGGCGCTGGAACTGGCCTTGGCGGGCCTGCCCACCATCATCACCTATAGGGTGGCGCCGCTCACGGCCTTCGTGGCCACGCGCTTCATGGGGTTGAAGATCGCCTGGGCCACCTTGGTGAATATGGTCATGGACAAGGCCGTCATGCCGGAATTCCTGCAGGACAATTGCCGCCCTGAGCTGATCGCTCCGGCGGTGGCCGCCCTGCTTGACGACCCCGCCCGGGGAGCCGCCGCCCGCGCCGAGATGCGCGAGGCCATGGTGCGCCTGGGTTATGGTGGCGCCAGTCCCAGCGACCGCGCCGCCGTCACCGTGCTGGACTTCATCGCCCACAGGAGAACGCCATGAGTTGGCGCATGCTGCACACCATGATCCGGGTCGGCAATCTGGACCGCTCCATCGACTTTTACACCAAGTTGCTGGGCATGAAGCTGCTGCGCCGCCAGGACTACCCCGATGGCCGCTTCACCTTGGCCTTTGTCGGCTACGGCGACGAGCTGGACCATACGGTCGTTGAGCTGACCCACAACTGGGACACGGAAGCCTACGACCTGGGCAACGGCTTCGGCCACATCGCCCTGGGCGTGCCCGACATCTATGCCGCCTGTGAAGCCCTGGTCGCCAACGGCGCCAAGATCACCCGCCCGCCGGGCCCCATGAAGCACGGCAGCACCGTGATCGCCTTCATCGAGGACCCGGACGGCTATAAGATCGAGCTGATCGAACGCAAGGGCTGACATGGCATTGGAAGTGCTCATAGCGGGAACGCCGTCCGATCGGCCGCCGCTTCTCTTCGTCCACGGCTCGTTCTGTGGCGCGTGGATCTGGGCCGAGCACTTCCTGCCGTTCTTCGCCGAGGCCGGCTGGGAATGCCATGCCGTTTCCCTGCGCGGTCACGGCGGCAGCGAGGGACGGGAAAGGCTCGATAGCTTCTCGCTGGGCGATTACGTGGCCGATGTCATGGAGGTCATCCGCGCCTGCGCCCGCCCGCCGGTACTGATCGGCCATTCTCTGGGCGGCATGGTGGCGCAGCGGGCCGCCTGCAAAATTTCAGTCGCCGGGCTGGCTTTGCTGGCCTCGGTGGGGCCGGGCGGCTTGGGTTCGGCCTTCACCTACATGTCGCTGCGCCATCCCGACCTGTTGTGGCAGCTGGGCCGCCTGCAGGTGAGCGGGCCCGAGGGCGTGGATTACGACATCATCCGGCGCAAGCTGTTCTCGGAGAACTTCCCCGCAGAATTGGCGTGGCGCTACGTTCCCCATTTCCAGCGGGAAAGTCAGGCCGCCGCCAACGAGTTGATGCTGCCGCAATGGTTCAACCTGATGCCGCGTCCGGCCATTCCGGCGCTGGTGGTGGGCGGCAACCGGGACGCTTTCATCCCTTATGGCGACCTGGCGCTGTCGGCGACCTATTGGGGTGCCGAGATGGTGGTGCTGGACGACGTCCCCCACGTGATGATGCTGGACACCACGTGGGAGAAGCCGGCCAATTGCCTGCTTAGCTGGCTGAACAAGCTCGGTTGAGAACGGAATCGGCGGCTTCCAGCCATTCCGGCAATGCCGCGCGGGCGCGGTCGCTGGCGAACTTCTTGCGATCGCGGCCCTTGATGCGCTTACCCCGCTCGTCGCGCTCGGGCGGCGGCGGGAACAGGCCGAAATTGATGTTCATGGGCTGGTAGGTCTCCTCCAGCCCGCCGCCGGTGACGTGGGCCAGCATGGCGCCCAGCGCGGTGACCGGCGGAGGCGGGGGCAGGGCGCGGCCCAGCCGCTCGGCGGCGGCGAAGCGGCCGGCCAGCAGGCCGATGGCGGTGCTTTCCACATAGCCTTCACAGCCGGTGATCTGCCCGGCCAGGCGCAGGCGCGGCTGCGCCTTCAGCGCTAGGTCGGGGCCAAGGACGCGCGGACCATTGACGAAGGTGTTGCGGTGGACGCCGCCCAGGCGGGCGAATTCGGCGTTTTCCAGGCCTGGGATCATGCGGAAGATGCGCACCTGCTCGCCGTGGCGCAGCTTGGTCTGGAAGCCCACCATGTTGTAAAGGGTGCCCAAGGCGTTGTCCTGGCGCAGCTGGATCACCGCATAGGGTTTGGGGCCATGCGGATTGGTCAGGCCCACCGGCTTGCCGGGGCCATAGGCCAGGGTCTCGCGGCCGCGCTCGGCCATCACCTCGATGGGCAGGCAACCCTCGAAATAGGGCACGTCCTTTTCCCACTCATGGAACGGCATCTTCTC
>DATJKV010000316.1:0-8671 GCA_035491155.1 Magnetospirillum sp.
ACCGTCGAACAGGAAGATGTGGACCTCGCGCAAATTCAGCACCAGGCCGTCCTGACGCACGTCCTCGGCATGCACCACCTTCTGCCCGCGCTCGTCGCCCTCGCGCAGCCACAGGCCCATCTCGGACACGTCGAGCGCGGCGGTCTTACCCAGCAGCACTTCGTCCTGCAGCTTCTCGAAGCGGGCATACATGGCCGCGGCCAACGGATTGAAGGCGGTAATCTCGAACACGCCGATTAACATCACCGCGGTAAGGACGGGCGTGAGGAACTGCCACACCGAGATGCCGGCCGAACGCGCCACCACCAGTTCGTGGGTGCGGGTCAGGCGCCAGAAGCTCACCATGGCGCCGATCATCACGCCAAAAGGCAGAATGGTGTGGATCATCTGCGGCAGCTTCAATAGCGCCATGCCCAGCAGGACCCACAGGTGCAGCTCGTCACGGCCGGCGGCGCGGCGGATCAGCTCGATGGTGTCGAACAGGAAGATCACGCCCATGATCACCGACAACACCGTGACGAAAGCCAAGGCGAACTGGCGGGCGATGTAGAAACTGAGCGTGGCGGAAATGCGCATGGCCTGGTCCGAACGGAAACTCGGGGGCGGATTATAGATGGTTCCGGCGGAAGGGGAAGCTTGGCGGCATCTCGCCATTCCAAATCGCCCTGTGGCATAACAGGGGCCAACGACAACACGGAGGAATTTCCATGGTCCGGCTGACCCGCATCTATACCAAAAGCGGCGACAAGGGGAAGACAAGCCTGGGCAACGGCGCCCGTGTGCCCAAGCACGCCCTGCGGGTCGAGGCCTATGGCACGGTGGACGAGGCCAATGCGGTGGTGGGCGTCGTCCGCCTGGCCACCCAGGGCCAGCCCGAAACCGACGCCATGCTGGCGCGCATCCAGAACGACCTGTTCGACCTGGGCGCCGATTTGTGCACGCCGCAGGGCGAGAACGAACAGCCCGGCGCCGCGCTGCGCATCACGCCCGAGCAGGTAACCCGGCTGGAGAACGAGATCGACGCCATGAATGCCGAGTTGGAGCCGCTGAACTCGTTCATCCTGCCCGGCGGCACCCCGGCGGCGGCCCAACTGCATCTGGCCCGCACCGTCATCCGCCGCGCCGAGCGCCTGATCACCGCGCTGGCCGAGGCCGAACCGGTCAACCCTCAGGCCATCGCCTATGCTAATCGCCTGTCGGATCATTTCTTCGTCTTTGCCCGCTATGTTAACCAACGGGGAAAGTCCGACGTGCTCTGGGTTCCCGGCGGCAATCGGTGACATTTTCCCCCAAGAAAATTGCCGTTTTTTGTCAATCGGGGTGTCGTTGACAAGGGCATCCGCACGTCATATTGTGCAATGCAATACTTAAATCCGTACGGCTATACCGATTTAGTTCGGAGCCGCTGAAAAAAGGGATCAGGAGGACCATGAAGGTACTGGTCGCCGTCAAGCGCGTCATCGACTACAACGTCAAGATCAGGGTCAAGGCCGACAATTCCGGCGTCGAGACCGCGAACGTGAAGTTCTCCATGAACCCGTTCGACGAAATCGCCGTGGAAGAGGCCGTGCGCCTGAAGGAAGCCGGCAAGGCGACCGAGATCGTGGCGGTGTCCATCGGTCCGGCCACCGCGCAGGAAACCCTGCGCACCGCCCTTGCCATGGGTGCCGACCGCGGCGTCCTGGTGCAGACCGACGACGAGGTCCAGCCGCTGGCCGTGGCCAAGCTGCTCAAGGCCGTGGTCGACAAGGAGCAGCCGGGCCTGATCATCCTGGGCAAGCAGGCCATCGATGACGATTCCAACCAGACCGGCCAGATGCTGGCCGCGCTGCTGGGCTGGTCGCAGGGCACCTTCGCCTCCAAGGTCGTGCTGGGCGACGGTTCGGCCGAGGTCACCCGCGAGGTGGACGGCGGTCTGGAGACCGTGTCGCTCAAGCTGCCGGCCATCGTCACCACCGACCTGCGCCTGAACGAGCCGCGCTACGCCTCGCTGCCCAACATCATGAAGGCGAAGAAGAAGCCCATCGACACCATGGCTCCGGCCGATCTGGGCGTCGACACCGCCCCCCGTCTGGTGACGCTGAAGGTGGAAGAGCCGCCGAAGCGCAAGGCCGGCATCAAGGTGGCCGACATCGCCGCCCTGGTCGACAAGCTGAAGAATGAAGCGAAGGTGATCTGAGATGAGCGTCCTCGTTCTCGCCGAGCATGAAGCCGGCCAACTCAAGGCCGCCACCCTGAACACCGTCACCGCCGCCAAGCAATTGGGTGGCGACGTCCATGTGCTGGTCGCCGGTTCCGGCGTCGCCGCCGTGGCCGAGGCCGCCGCCAAGGTGGCCGGTGTCGCCAAGGTGCTGCTGGCCGATGCCCCCGCCTACGCCAACGCCCTGGCCGAGCCGCTGTCGGCCCTGCTGGTGCAGCTGGCCGGCGGCTATTCCGCCATCCTGGCCCCCGCCACCACGAGCGGAAAGAACGTGCTGCCGCGCGTCGCCGCGCTGAAAGACGTGGCGCAGGTGTCGGAAATCGTCGCCGTGGTGTCGCCCGACACCTTCGTGCGTCCGATTTACGCCGGCAACGCCCTGGCCACCGTGCAGTCCAAGGACGCGCTGAAGGTCATCACCGTGCGCACCACCGCCTTCGAGGCGGCTGCTGCCGAGGGCGGCTCGGCCGCCGTGGAGAACGTGGCCGCCGCCGCCGATCCGGCCCTGTCCTCCTTCGTGTCGCAGCAGCTGTCCAAGTCCGAGCGTCCCGAGCTGACCAGCGCGCGGATCATCATCTCGGGCGGCCGCGGCATGCAGTCGGGCGAGAACTTCCACCTGCTGGAAAAGGTGGCCGACAAGCTGAACGCCGCCGTCGGCGCCTCGCGCGCCGCTGTCGACGCCGGCTTCGTCCCCAACGACCTGCAGGTCGGCCAGACCGGCAAGATCGTGGCGCCGGAACTCTACATCGCCGTCGGCATCTCGGGTGCCATCCAGCACCTGGCCGGCATGAAGGACTCCAAGGTCATCGTCGCCATCAACAAGGACGAAGAGGCCCCCATCTTCCAGGTCGCCGATTACGGCCTGGTCGCCGACCTGTTCAAGGCGCTGCCGGAACTGGCGGCGGAACTCGATAAGTAACCTGACGCCCATGCGGTGCCCCCCAAAAGGGCACCGCATAACGCGTCGAAGCCCCTAGGAGCATCACATGGCTGCCATTCAGAAAATCGGTATTATTGGCGCCGGCCAGATGGGCAACGGCATCGCCCATGTCTGCGCCGCGTCGGGCTTCGACGTCGTCCTGCTGGATATTTCCGACGCCGCCCTGCAGAAGGGCCTGGCCACCATCGACAAGAACCTGACCCGTCAGGTGTCGAAGGGCAAGCTCACCGAGGTGCAGAAGACCGAAACGCTGTCGCGCATCAAGCCGACCACCCAGTATGCCGATTTCGGCGACAGCGACCTGGTGATCGAGGCCGCCACCGAGGACGAGAGCGTCAAGCGCAAGATTTTCGCCCTGCTCTGCCCGGTGCTGAAGCCCGAGGCCTACATCGCCTCCAACACCTCGTCCATCTCCATCACCCGCCTGGGCGCCTCCACCGACCGCCCGGCCAAGTTCATGGGCATGCACTTCATGAACCCGGTGCCGGTGATGCAGCTGGTCGAGCTGATCCGCGGCATCGCCACCGCCGAAGAGACCTTCGCCCTGGTGCGCGAGATGGTCGTCAAGCTGGGCAAGAGCCCGGTGTCTTCCGAGGATTTCCCTGCCTTCATCGTCAACCGCATCCTGCTGCCGATGATCAACGAGGCGGTCTACACCCTGTACGAAGGCGTCGGCTCGGTGGATTCCATCGACACCGCCATGCGCCTGGGCGCCAACCATCCCATGGGCCCGCTGGAACTGGCCGATTTCATCGGCCTGGATACCTGCCTTGCCATCATGCACGTGCTGCACGACGGCTTGGCCGATTCCAAGTACCGGCCGTGCCCGCTGCTGGTGAAGTACGTGGAAGCCGGCTGGCTGGGTCGCAAGACCGGCCGTGGCTTCTATGACTATTCCGGTGAGAAGCCTGTTCCCACTCGCTAATCGGAGTGGCCTCGCCTCTCGAGGCTCCGAATGAGTGAACCGAAGCCCCCGCGTCCGCAAGGCGCGGGGGTTTTCGTTCCGGCCTATTCCGCCCCTTCCAGCTCGGTCGCCAGGCGTTCCTTGAGTTCGGCGGCCTCCTGCTGCTTGGCCCACATCTCGGCATAGCGGCCGCCCTTGGCCAGCAGGTCGGCATGGCGGCCACGCTCGGCGATGCGCCCCTTTTCCAGCACGATGATCTCGTCGCAATCCACCACGGTGGACAGGCGGTGGGCGATCATCAGGGTGGTGCGATCCTTGGAGACCTCGCGCAACGAGGCCTGGATTTCCTTCTCGGTGTGGGTGTCGAGCGCGCTGGTGGCCTCGTCGAACAGCAGGATGGCGGGCGCCTTGAGGATGGTGCGCGCGATGGCGACACGCTGTTTCTCGCCACCCGACAGCTTCAGCCCGCGTTCGCCCACCTTGGTGTCGTAGCCCTCGGGCAGCGAGACGACGAAGTCGTGGATACGCGCCAGCCGGGCGGCCCGTTCGATCTCGTCCTGGCTGGCGCCGGGGCGGCCGTAGGCGATGTTGTAGCGGATGGTGTCGTTGAACAGCACGGTGTCCTGGGGGACGATGCCGATGGCGGCGCGCAGGGATTTCTGCGTTACCGAGCGGATGTCCTGGCCGTCGATGGCGATGCGTCCCGAGGTGGCGTCGTAGAAGCGGAACAGCAGCCGCGAGATGGTGCTTTTCCCCGCGCCCGACGGCCCGACGATGGCGACCCGGTGGCCGGCCGGCACGGTGAAGCCGACGCCTGACAGGATGACCCGCTCCGGATTGTAGGCGAAGCCCACGTCGTCGAAGCGCACCTCGCCGCCCGCCACCTTGAGCGCCGGCGCACCGGGGGCATCGGTGATCTCGGCGTTCACATTGAGCAGGCGGAACATGGCCTCCATGTCGGTGAGCGACTGCTTGATCTCGCGGTAGACGAAGCCGAGGAAGTTGAGCGGCAGGTACAGCTGCACCAGGTACGAGTTCACCAGCACGAAATCGCCCACGCTCATGGAGCCGTCGGCCACGCCCTGGCCGGCCATGATCATGACGATGGTCAGGCCCACCGCGATGATGGCGCCCTGGCCGATGTTGAGCATGGACAGCGTCACCTTGCTCTTCACCGCCGCCTCTTCGTAGCGCGACAGCGCCTTGTCGTAGCGGATGGCCTCGTGCTCCTCGTTGCCGAAGTACTTCACCGTTTCGAAGTTCAGCAGCGAATCGATGGCCTTGGTGCTGGCCTCGGAATCCACCTCGTTCATGGTGCGGCGGTACTTGGTCCGCCACTCGGTGACGATCAGGGTGTAGGCGATGTACAGCGCGATGGTGCCGAAGGTGACCAGGGCGAAACCCGGCTGGTACAGCTTGGCCAGCACCACCGTGACCAGGCCGACCTCCAGCAGCGTGGGCAGGATGTTGAACAGCATGAAGTTCAGCAGGAACTCGATGCCCTTGGTGCCGCGTTCCACCGCGCGCGAGACGCCGCCGGTCTGGCGGTCCAAATGAAAGCGCAGCGCCAGGCCGTGCAGGTGGCCGAACACCTGCAACCCCACCGCGCGCACGGCCCGCTGGCCGACGCGGGCGAAGGCGATGTCGCGCAGCTCCGAGAACGTGCCGGCCAGGGTACGGGCGGCGCCGTAGGCCAGCAGCAGCAGGACCGGCACCGCCACCAGCGTCGCCCCATCCTTGAGCATCAGCGCGTCGACCGCATGCTTGTAGAGCAGCGGCACGACCACATTGATGCCCTTGGCCAGCGCCAGGAAGGCCATGGCGGCCACCACCCGGGCCTTGAGCCCCGCCTGGCCCGGCGGCCACAAATACGGCAGCAGGGTGCGGATGGTGTTCCAGTCGTCGCGGGGACCGACCTGGAGCGTGCGGATGTTGTTGGAAGGGTCTCGGCGTCGCATTCGTCTAAGATGAGGGCACGGGCGCGCAAGTCAACGAGGGACCATTGCAGCGCACACGCCGCCTTGCCTATGCTCTGCCCATGCGTCATCCCACCCAACTGCATTCCGGCGGCGTTGATTGGACCAGAATCCGGATTCTGGTCTACAGCCTGGACGACGCCTTCCGCTTCCTCACCCGCCAGACCTTCCGCAAGCTGAACGTGCGCGAGGTGCTGTCCACCAGCGTGGCCGCCGACGCCAGCCAGATGATGGGCCAGTGCCCCGACATCGCCCTGGTGGACGTGGACGGCGACGTGTCCATGGCCATGGCCTTCCTTAAACGGGTGCGCGCCGCCGATGCGGACATGCCGGTGCTGATGGTGGCCAAGGCCGACGACCGCGCCCTGATCGCCGAAGCACTGCCGCTGGGCATCGAGGGGTTCGTGCCCAAGCCGGTCTCGGGCCACGAGCTGTCCCACCGGGTGGGCGACAGCCTGATACAGCCGCGCCGCATCCCGGTGCCGGCGCCCAAGGCTCCGGATGTCCCCCTTACCCTGGAAAACCGCTCAACCCCGACCGTTGCCACCGGCGGCGGCCCTTCGGGCGCCGACCTCAAGTCCGAACTGGCGGCGCTGACCCGGCGCCTCGGCCAGAGCGCCGGCAGCGCCCCCCATGGCGGTACTGGCCACGGCGGTACTGGCCACGGCGGCAAGATGGGCGGCGGCCTGCTGGTCGATACGACCCCGCCGAAGAAAAACGCCGACACCTATGCCGACGACGGGCCGCCGCAGGCGATGGCGGACAAGGGTTCGGGTGGCAAGCCCTCCGGCAGCTATTACGACGAGCCGCCACCATCCAAACCCAAGGCCGCCACCCTGGAAGCGGTCACCGCCACGCTGCCCGAATCGCTGCGCCCCAAACGTCGCAAAAAGGAAGAAGCCGCCGAAGCCGAGGCTGCGCGCCAGCACTGGCTGGACGAATTGGCCAAGCTGGGCCACAGGAAGAAGAAGGACGGCAAGGACGTTGCCGGACTGGACGTGGACGCCATCGTCGCCACCCACGTGCTGTGGCTGACTACGCAAGGCGCGGAAGGCAAGCGGGCCGACTTCGCCAAAATGGACCTTGCCGGCGCCGGCTTGGCGGGAACGGTGCTGGCCAATGCCGGCTTCCGCGGGGCCGACCTGTCCGACGCCCAGCTGGCCGAGGCGCGCCTGGACGGCGCCGATCTCCGCCAGGCCAGCTTGAGCGCCGCCGACCTGTCAGGGGCCGATCTGGGGGTGGCGCAACTGCGTCACGCCGACCTCAGGCTGGCCAATTTACAGGGGGCGTCGTTGCGCGGCGCCGATCTGTCGGGTGCCCGCCTCCGCGGCGCCAAGCTGGACGGCGCCGACTTCAAGGGAGCCACCCTGGTGGGCAGCGAACTAGGCGAGGCGGATCTGTCCAAGGTGGAAAACCTGACCCAGGCCCAGATGGACAAGGCCATCTGCGACATGAAGACCAAGCTTCCGCCGGGTGTCTTCCGTCCCCGCAAAGACGAGGACTGATCTGTCTTCCAGCAGAGGACGATAGGGTTCCCGCCCTATCCGGCGTTACATGCAAAGCAAAGTGACGCTATGCTGTGCATAGTAGAATAACAGGCGGGACAATTATGGCTCCAGTTGATGCGCGGCGACTGCGGCGGGCGATCGTGTTCTATGCGACGCTGGCCATGGCAGCCATCAGCATGGCCGTGGCGACCATCGCCATCGGGCCGCTGGCCGTGCGCCTGCGCGACAACGCCCGCGAGACGCTCGAACACGAACTGGCCATCAAGGCCCTGGCCGCCGAGCAGGTGCTCGACAACGCCCGCAGCCTGGCCCAGCAGGTCACCAGCCGCACCGTCATCCGCGAGCGCCTCGAAGTCTACAACAAGGGCGGCACCACCCTGACGGCGCTGACCGAGTTCACCCGCGACAAGCTTGCCGACGCGCTGACCCTGTCCAAGGAACTGGTGGGCATCAGCCGCTTCACCGCCAAGGGCGAGCCGGTGGTGGCGATCGGCCCCTATGCCGAGGAGGGCCCCGCCCCGCCGCCCACGGCCGACCGTGCCGTCCTGGGCCTCAGGGTGCAGGACGCCCGCCAGTTCATCGTGGTGGCCGCCCCCATCCTCAGCCGCGACCGCTCGGTGGCCGGCACCGACGTGGTGGTGGTGGACGCCGGCGACCTTCAGACCATCCTCGACGCCGCCGCAGCCATCGGCAAGACGGGCTGGGCGGCGGTAGTGGACGTCTCTAGTCCGCCGCGCCAGCTGATGGCCTCGGCCAGCGGCAAGGCGCCGGGGCCACTGGTGGAACGCCTGGCCGCCCGCGTGGCGCAACAGGGCAAGGTCTTGCGCGACGAAGGCGACGACGTGGTGGTGGCCGGCGCGCCGCTGGGCGGCACATCCTGGATATTGGTGCAGACCATCGCCGCCGACGAGGCCACCCATCAGGTGGACATCTTCCTGCTGTGGGTGGTGGTTGGGGCGGTGATGGCCACCGCTTTGGGCGTGGGCGGCCTGATCATGGTGCTGCGCCCGCTGACCGGCGCCATCCTGGTTCAGAACGCCGACCTCGAGTGTCAGGTGGCCGAATTGCAGCAGGCCAAGGCCGAACTGGCGGCCAAGTCGCACCGGCTGGCCCTGTCCAACGCCGATCTCCAGGCTTATGCCTACG
>DATJKV010000317.1:0-5631 GCA_035491155.1 Magnetospirillum sp.
TACCATCACGGATGCCGAACACCCGCCAGCCATAGCCGCGGATGGCGCGGTGCACCACGGCCCGCAGGGCTGCGTTGAGGCCGGCACAATCGCCGCCACTGGTAAGAATGCCGATACGTTTTTCAGCCATGAATGCTCCTCCGGGCGGTCCGACCTTACCCATACCGTTTCACTCCGAGTTCTGCTACTGTCAACCCGGAACACCGCCTCAAGTGTCTTTTCTCCGTCATGATCGATGATAATATCGAGGAGATCCGCCGCAAACTGGCGGAACTCGTCACCGAGCACAGGGACCTGGACGACGTCATCAGCCGCATGGTGGCCGATCCGTTCATGGACCAGTTGCGCCTGCAGCGCCTGAAGAAGCGCAAGCTGATGCTGAAGGACCAGATCGCTCGGCTGGAAAACGCGCTGATTCCGAACATCATCGCCTGACCAACAGGCGTTCCGCGCCCTTAGGCCTGCCCCGATCGGCGCGCCAGATCGGCCGCGGCCAACGCCAGTTCGGCGCTGTCGCCGGATGCCAGGGCATGGAGGCCGAAGGAGGGAATCAGCGCAATTAGCTGGCCATCCCAGCTGTACTGCGGGTGGTCGATGCGGCCGAGGATTTCCTCGACCTTGATGCGCGCCTGGTCCACCGGCGTGCCGGCCAGCAGGATGCCGAAATCCGACCCCGACAGGCAGCCGATCACGTCACTGGCCCTCAGCGCGCCGATGATGTTGCCGGCGATGTGCCGAAGCGCGCCATCGCCGGCGGCCAGTCCATGGACCAGGCGCAGATTTTCGACGCCCGAGACGTGGATGACCGCCAGGGTGCCGTTGGCGTCGCCGCCACCCAGCAGCGCATCCACCTCGCGCACGAAGGCGCGCCGGGTCAGGCAGGGCACCAGCGAGTGGCGGTCGGACTGGCGTTCGGCCCAGTTGGCGCGATGCTCGGCCTGATCGGCCAGCCAGTGCAGGCGGTCGATCTCGGCCAGCAGGGGCACCACCGCATCGATCATCTGGGGCGTCACCGACTCGGCCGGCAACCCCAGCACCTGGGCGACATCGGCGGTTGAGTGCGGTTCCTTCCTGGGCGGAGCCTCATAGGCGTGCGCCGGCAGATGGCGGCGCTGTTGGCCGTCGTGGCCGTGGGCGAATTCCTGAATCCGCCACGGGGGATCGACACGTTCTGTGCGATAATCGCTGCCCATGGAATTCTTCCTGTCAATTGAAGGCACTATACCACAATTCACAGGGCACTTGCACCCGGGCGCGCGATTCCTATAATCCGCCCTTTCCTCCATGTCCCCACCGTGGGAGAGGACGACAAGCATGACAAACGCCGCTCCGCTGGTTGGCATCATCATGGGCAGCCAGTCCGACTGGGAAACCATGCGCCATGCCGCCCAGGCGCTGGCCGATTTGGGCGTTCCCTACGAGACCCGCGTGGTCTCCGCCCACCGCACGCCCAAGCGCCTGGTTGACTACGCCACCTCGGCCAAGGGCCGCGGCCTCAAGGTCATCATCGCCGGCGCCGGCGGCGCCGCCCACCTGCCCGGCATGGCCGCCAGCATGACCCCGCTGCCCGTTCTGGGCGTGCCGGTGGAAAGCCGCACCATGAAGGGCATCGACTCACTGTATTCCATCGTCCAGATGCCGGGCGGCGTCCCCGTCGGCACCCTGGCCATCGGCAAGGCCGGCGCCACCAACGCGGGCCTGATGGCCGCCTCGATCCTGGCGCTGTCCGACGACGCGCTGGCCGCCCGGCTGGATTCCTGGCGCGCCCGCCAGACCGACAGCGTCGCCGACAAGCCCGTCGACCCCGACCATCCCGAACTGATCGTCTGAATGCCCATGACCGCGTCTGCTCCGCTGCCGCCCGGCAGCACCATCGGCATCATCGGCGGCGGCCAGCTGGGCCGCATGGCCGCCCTGGCGGCGGCCCGCCTGGGCTATCGCGTCCACGTCTTCTGCCCCGAGGCGGACAGCCCCACCGAGCAGGTGGCGGCGGCGGCCACGGTGGCGGAATACACCGACCTGAAGGCGCTGGAAGCCTTCGCCAGGGCGGTGGACGTGGTCACCTTCGAGTTCGAGAACATCCCGGCCGACAGCGTGCGCCTGCTGGCCAGCCTGGTGCCGGTGCGCCCCAACTGGCGTGTGCTGGAGGTGGCGCAGGACCGCATCGCCGAGAAGCGCTTCTTCAACTCCATCGGCATCGCCACCGCCCCCTGGGCCGAGGTGTCCTGCCTGGACGACCTCAAGGCCGCGGTCACCGATATCGGCCGCCCCTGCGTGCTGAAGACCACCCGGCTCGGCTATGACGGCAAGGGGCAGGTGAAGATCACCGCCGCCACCGACTTGGAGGCGGCCTGGGCCAGCCTGGGCGGCGCCCCCTCCATCCTCGAGGGCTTCGTCGATTTCGACGGCGAGGTGTCGATCATCGTGGCGCGCGGCGTGGACGGCGCCTGGGCCACCTTCGACCCGGCCTGGAACGTCCACACCAACCACATCCTCGACACCACCACCATCCCCGCCCCCATCTCGTACGAACTGGCCGAGCAGGCCAGGAAGGCCGCCCACAAGGTGGCCGAGGCGCTGGAACTGGAGGGCCTGCTGGCGGTCGAGATGTTCGTCTCCAAGGACGGCCACCTGCTGGCCAACGAAATGGCTCCGCGCCCGCACAATTCCGGCCACTGGACCATCGACGCCTGCGTCACCGACCAGTTCGAGCAGTTCATCCGCGCCGTCTGCGGCCTGCCGCTGGGCAGCCCGGACCGTCATTCGGACGCCATCATGAAGAACCTGATCGGCGACGACGTGCACGACTGGCCGCAGATCCTCAAGGATCCCTCGGCCAAGCTGCACCTCTACGGCAAGAGCGAGGCCCGCGAAGGCCGCAAGATGGGCCACGTCACCCATGTCAGCCCGCGCAAGCTGTAAGGGTTACGTTACGTTTCCCTGACGAAGACAGTTCGCGGTTGACGCCCGCCCTCCCCTACGGGATTTTTTCTATGCCCCACTTAGAGGGCCATAGAAAAAATCGCTTGGGGAGGACAACACATGGGCTCGCGCAAGATCCGCGACGTTATCCAGCATCAGACCATCGTCACCCTGCCGCCGCACACCCCCGTGCGCGATGCCGCCGTACTGATGGCGGAAAAGCGCATCGGCGCCATCGTGGTAACCGAGAACGGCAAGCTGACCGGCATCTTCACCGAACGCGACGGCCTGTTCCGCGTGCTGGCCAAGGGACTGGACCCGGCCACCACCGCCCTTTCCCAGGTCATGACCTCCACGGTCACCACCGTCGGTTCGGACAAGCCGCTGCTGCATGCCCTGCACATCATGCAGGAAAACAGCTTCCGTCACCTTCCCGTGGTGGATTCCGGCGTGCCTCGGGGTATGCTGTCCATCCGCGATGCGCTCGATTACGAGTTGGTTCATTTCCTGCGGGATATTGAAAAGAAGGAAGCTTTGACCGAGAAGCTTTGACGAGGATCATCGCCCGGCGCATGCCGTTGGGCTACAACACCCTTCGGCAGCCGCCGCCCACGGATCAGAGAAGGTCACCCTTGGAAGAATTCTTTCTTCGGCTCATCACCGATTATCACTACCTGACCTATCCGATCGTGCTGGTGGCGACCTTCATCGAAGGCGAGACCATCGTCATCCTGCTGGGAGCGGCCAAGGCGGCGGGCGAATTGCCCATCAACGTGGAGATGCTGGCGCTGGCCGCCTTCGCCGGCAGCTTCACCGGCGACCAGCTGTACTACCTGATCGGCCGGCGTTACGGCACGCCGCTGCTCAACCGCTGGCCCACCCTGGGCCACAAGATCGAGTGGGCGTTCCACTTGGTCAAAGACCACCCGGTCATGTTCATCCTGTCGTTCCGCTTCATCTACGGCATCCGCAACATCGCCCCCTT
Organism: Magnetospirillum sp.; assembly: GCA_035491155.1. Taxonomy (GTDB): domain Bacteria; phylum Pseudomonadota; class Alphaproteobacteria; order Rhodospirillales; family Magnetospirillaceae; genus Magnetospirillum. The sequence goes on from DATJKV010000317.1 coordinate 3,908, forward strand.
CGTCATCGGCATCTCGGGCGTGCCGCGCCTGCGCTATCTGGCGCTCAACTTCGTCGCCGCCCAGGTGTGGGCCCACAGCTTCGCCTGGGGCGGTTACCTGCTGGGCAAGGCGCTGGAGCACTGGCTGGGCGAGTACAAGTGGTTCGCGCTGTTGGGCTTCTTCGGCCTGGCGCTGCTGGTGGGCGGCATCGGCTACATGAAGCAGAAGCGCAAGCTGAAGGCGTTGGAAGCGCGTGAACAGGCCGAGGGCGTCTGCGTGCCGCCCTCCACCACGGCGGCCAGCGAGTAATATTTCCCCTCTCCCGCGCGCGGGAGAGGGTGGCGCGAAGCGCCGGGTGAGGGAGCCGAGGACTCCGGAGTCTTGGCCCCCCTCACCCTCCCATCTTCGATGGGCCCCTCCCTCTCCCGCCCTGCGGGAGAGGGGATATGTTCTCCAACCACCCCTCCAGCCGCTTGCGCAGGCCGGTCACCTTGCCCACGTCGGCCAGGCGCCGGCGCAGGAAAGCGAGCGTGTCGGCATTGTCCTCCGAGGCGTCATCCAGCCAGTACAGCACGGTGGCACTGTAGACCGCAGCCAGGGTGGCGCGGCGGGTGTACCACGAGAAATCATGCGAGGAATCGCCCGCCAGATGCCAGATGGCGTCGGCGCTGCGGGCGGTGACGCGGGCAGCGGCGGCCGGGTGCATGGCCAGGACCGAGGTGGCGCGCCGTACCGCCTCGCGGTGGGCGGCCCAACGGTTCAGGCGGGTCTCGATGGCGAGGCAGACGCGGTCGGGCACCCGCAAGGACTCCAGGTCCGCATGGGCCAGGTCCTCGGCCATCTTGCGATCGGCCAGATCGATGAAGTTCTCGACCGCCGTCACCGGCCCGCCCAGAAAGGCGCGCTCGGCCAGCGAGGGCTCCAGCCCCTCGTCGGCGGCGGCCTGTTCCAGCGCCCGCAACGACCAGCCGTCAAAGGCCACGTGGGGCAGCGCAGCCAGGACCAGGCGATCGCGAATCTGCTGGAACTCCATCGTCTTCATTCCTCTTCTTCCATGGCGCGGCGCAGCTCCTCGACGAAGCCGAAGCGGCTGAGATCGGGCATGCGGCTGGGATAGAGCACCCCGTCCAGGTGGTCGCATTCGTGCTGGACCACCCGGGCGTGGAAGCCCTCGGCCTCGCGCTCGATCGGCTCGCCCTCGGCCCCCACCCCGCGATAGCGGATGCGGGCGAAGCGCGGCACCGCCCCCATCATGCCGGGCAGCGACAGGCAGCCTTCGTAGCCCACCTGAAGCTCGTCGCCAAGGGGCTCGATCTCGGGGTTGAAGAGCACCGTCAGCCCCACCGGGTCGCCGCCGGTGCGCGAGGCCGGTGCATGAAAAATGACCAGCCGAAGCGGCACGTGCACCTGCGGCGCCGCCAAGCCGGCGCCTCCGGCATCCTCCATGGTGTCGATCATGTCGGCGACCAACGCCTTGATTTCCGGGGCGGTCGGGTCCTCCACCGGATCGGCGCGGCGGGCCAGAACGGGATGCCCCATGCGGGCTATCTTCAAAATTGCCATTTTGCCCTGTGAGTCCTCTTGAGAAGTGCCAACGCCTGTGCTATCAACTCGGCCTTCCCGGACGGCACTCGTGTCGTACGACGGGGTTCTATTCAGCGTAGAGGAGCTGTGACGCAACGTGCAAGTTCTCGTTCGTGACAACAACGTCGACCAGGCCCTGAAGGCTCTTAAGAAGAAGATG